>CACXJE010000016.1 GCA_902767915.1 Oscillospiraceae bacterium
CCTGGCCCGGGAATCCCCGGAGGTGACGCCGGAGAAGCTGGCTTCGGTCTATGACTTCGCCTCGGAGCAGGTCTGCCGCTGCTGCGTCCGTCGGGCCCAGTGCTGGGAGCAGGAGGCGGAGGATACCTACCGGGACCTCTGCACCGCCGGGGAGGCAATTTTGCTGCGGGGCACCGCCCTGCGGGAGGACCTGCCGGAGCGGTTTTCCGGCCGCTGCCGACACACGGAGGGCTTTCTTACCGCGGTGAACCAGGCCCTGGACGCCCAGAGGGTGGGCCGCCGGGAGGAACGCCGGGCGGCGGAGGACCGGCAGATCGCCGCCTCTCAATACCTGTTTCTGGCCCGGCTGCTCCACCGGGCTTCGGAGCCCGGGGCCCGGACTCCGATCCGCTTTGCCCCGGAGCTGGCGGTGGGCACGGCTCGCCGCCGGGACAGTCCGGTCTCCGGAGACCGGGGCGCCACCTGCAAGGACCGGTTCGGCAATTTCTACGTGCTGCTCTGCGACGGCATGGGTACCGGCGGAGCGGCCCGGACCGAGAGCGACCGGGCTGCCCGCCTGCTGACGGCGCTGCTGGAGGCCGGTGTGGCGGCGGACAGCGCCATGGAGCTGCTGAACGGCTTTTATGTGCTGCGCCGGGACACGGTGTTCTCCACCGTGGATCTGCTGCAGCTGAGTCTCTACACCGGGGAGGGAACCCTCTATAAATGGGGTGCTGCGCCCTCCTATCTGGAGGCCGGCGGCGCAGTACAAAAAATCGGGACAGTCACACCGCCGCCGGGCTGCGGCGTGGGAGAAGCCCACAGTCCCGGACGGTATGCACTGTCCCTGAAGGAGGGTGAAACCCTTGTCATGGTCAGCGACGGCGCCTATGGAGAGGAGACGGAGCAGAAGCTGACGGAGGTTTCCCGGGGCACCGTCCGGGATCTGGCGAGCTGCCTGATCACCCTGGGGGACGCGGATGGGGCCGATGATCGGACGGCCATCGTCCTGCGTCTTCGTCCCGAGAACCTGAAGACAGCATAACACATTTTGTTTACATAACACGTCGAAGCGTGACGAAAAACCGGAAAAATTTCGAAATTTTTCGAATTTTTCCGGTTTTTTTCAGGATTCAGTCGTTCTGGCTCGTTTTGTCGGCCCTGCTGGCGGAAAAAGAATACAGTGCCGATTCCAAATGCGCTGCATAACCCAGAGCCGTGGTGGGCGGGTAGACCTCCGTGGATTCCCGCTGCAGATCCGCCGGATCTAATCCGCGGAAATAGATGAGCGCATTGTTCAGGAAGCTGCAGCTGCTGTAGAAAATGTCCCACTCGGGATGATATCCGATCAAAACATAGAAGTCCGGATCCAGGACGTCCTCATCCGGCCCGGTTCCCCAGCAGTTCTCAAAGAACATGCGGTTTTTCTCTTCCCGATCCAGCAGCCAGAAGCGGTCGGACATGCCTTTTCGCATTCGGTTGAGAGAATTGTACAGGGCGGGGAACAGATCCTCCCGGGTCAGCTCCCGGATCCCCAGATGCTCCCGCATCCATTCCACGAAGGCGGAGGGATCCTTTTTCGGCAGGATGAAATAAGGCCGCAGGGCTGCGACAATGGCCTCGTTCCAGCCCGGTCCCGTGTCCTCCACCCGGGGGACAGGGATGGCGCGCAGATGCGCAACGATTGTATTTCCCGGGAATCCGTCCATCTCAAAATCCTCCTTAGGTTGCCATCGGGCAGGGCGGCCCCGAAAGGGCTTGTTTAGCGTAGGAATGGGCCGCCCCCCGCGTTCTTCTGCTCTGCATAAGTTCCGGCGCCCCAAATCGGAGATTTGGGCCGTCACTTATATTGCCTGGTGCCTATTGCCTGGTGCCTCGTCGGAGCGGAGTACCGTGGCGATCAATGATCGCCGCTACAGCTGGCCTGGTGCCTGATGCCTCGTCGGAGCGGGGTGCCGTGGCGATCAATGATCGCCGCTACAGCGGGCCTGGTGCCTGATGCCTCGTCGGAGCGGAGTACCGAGGCGATCAATGATCGCCGCTACCGAGCGGGCCTGTTGCCTGATGCCTATTGCCTGGTGCCTGAAATCACAGCGCTTTCCCCAAGATGGACTTGGTGGCGTAGGCGTTGAGGGTCATGTCCGCCACGTTTCCGGCCAGGTATTCATAGTAACCCTGGGCGCCGATCATGGCGGCGTTGTCCCCGCAGAACCGCAGCTCCGGCAGGCAGACCCGCACGCCCAGCTTTGCCGCGGCCTCGGTCACCTCGGCCCGAATCCGGGAGTTGGCGGCCACGCCGCCGGCCACGGCCAGGGTCTTCCGACCGGTCTGCTCCAGGGCCAGCACGGTGCGGCTCACCAGGGCGCTGCTGACCGCCTCGGACACCGAAGCGCAGAGCGAGGGCACGTCCAAAGAAATCCCCTTCTGCTCAGCGTTGTGGATCAAATTGATGGCAGCGGTTTTCAGCCCGGAAAAGCTCAGATCCAGGGGATTTCCGTCCACCTTTGCCTTGGGCATGGGATATTTGGCCGGGTCGCCGGTCCGGCTCATCCGGTCCAAGGCCGCGCCGCCGGGATAGGGCATTCCCAGCACCCGGGCAATCTTGTCAAAGCATTCGCCGGCAGCGTCGTCCCGGGTGCCGCCCAGGATCTCCATCCTCGTGTAGTCCTGCACGTCCACCAGCATGGTGTGGCCGCCGGAGACCACCAGACAGAGGAAGGGGGGCTCCAGGTCCGGGTGGGTGATGTAGTTGGCCGCGATGTGGCCCCGGATGTGATGCACCGGAATCAGCGGCACGCCCAGGGTGAAGGCTGCTGCCTTGGCGAAGTTTACCCCCACCAGCACCGCGCCGATCAGTCCGGGGGCATAGGTGACCGCCACCGCGTCGATGTCCTGCCGGGTCAGCTCCGCGGTCTGCAGGGCCTGATCCGCCAGGGGATAGATGGCCTCAATGTGCTTCCGGGAGGCGATTTCCGGCACCACGCCGCCGTAGATTTTGTGGATGTCCACCTGGGAGGAGATACAGTCCGCCAGAACGGTCCGCCCGTTGACCACAACGGCCACAGCGGTCTCGTCGCAGGAGGACTCAATAGATAGGATGTTCATAGGACACCTCGTATTTGGGATCAAGGATCAGGGTGGAGATAGGGTGTAGGGACAAGCCGTGCTTGTCCGCGGTTCAGGATTCAGACAGCAGAGATTTCTGCATGATCAGCGCGTCCTCCCGGGGCTTCTCATAGTAGCCCTTTCGCAGGCCGATCTGTTGATATCCGAGCTTCTGATACAGGGCAATCGCCGGTTCGTTGGAGGCCCGGACCTCCAGGGTGATCTTCTCGGCGCCTTTTTGGACCAGAAGGGGCTCCAGCTCCCGCATCAGGGCCTCGGCAACTCCCTTCCGGCGGGCCTCCGGGGCGGTGCAGACGTTCAGAATGTCCGCGTCCTCAAACACGGTCTGGGAGCCCACATAGCCCAGCACCCGATCTTCCTCCAGGGCAGCCAGCCAGAGACTCAGCGGATTCTCCAGCTCCAGCCGGACAGAAGCCTCGTCCCAGGGCAGGGAGAAGTTGGCTGCCTCCAGGGCGGCGATCCGGGGCACCTGGGCCTCGGTCATGGGAGCAATCCGGAGCATGGCTTACATCTTCTCCGGGGCCTCGAAGCCCAGCAGGTCGATGCAGGCTTCCAGCACCCGCTTGGTCAGACCGATCAGGGCAATGTAGCCCTTCTGCTTCTCCGGGTCCTCCTCGGCGAGGATCCGGGTCTCATGGTAGAACTTGTTGGCGAAGCCCGCCAGCTCATAGATATAGGCGCAGATCACGTTGGGGGCGCAGTCCCGGTAGCTGAGCTCCAGAGCGTCGGGCAGACGGGTCAGAGCCAGCATCAGGTCCTTGGCCTCGCGGCTTTCGGGCGCCCGGACCGGCAGCGCCTCCCAGGCGCCGTACCGGGCCAGGATGGACTTGATCCGGACGATGGTGTAGAGGATATAGGGGCCGGTGTTGCCCTCAAAGGCGGCAAAACGGTCCATGTCGAAGATATAGTCCTTGGTGGGGGCGTTCATCAGATCGCCGTATTTCAGAGCGGCCATGGCGATCTTGGCGGTGACGTTCTCCACGTCCTCACCGGAGACCAGGTTGTTCTCCCGGACCTTGGCCCGGACGAAGTCGGTGATCTCGCCGATCAGGGTTTCCAGCCGCATCACGCCGCCGGCCCGGGTCTTGAAGGGCTTGCCGTCCTTGCCGTTCATGGTGCCGAAGCCGATGTGCCGCAGCTGGGTGCCTTCGCCCACCAGCTCCGCCTTCCGGGCAGCCCGGAAGACCTGCTCAAAGTGGAGACTCTGGCGCTTGTCCACCACGTACAGGATCTTCTTGGGATCCCAGGTCTGGGACCGCTGCCAGATGGTGGCCAGGTCTGTGGTGGCGTAGAGGGTAGCCCCGTCCCGCTTCATAATGATGCAGGGGGGAACCTCCTTGGTGTCCTCGGGCCGCTGGACCTCGATGACCCGGGCCCCCTCGCTTTCCACCAGGATGCCCATGTCGGTCATCTTCTGCAGCATGGGGGGGATATAGGGCTGGGCGTCGCTTTCACCCAGCCAGCTCTCAAAGCTGACCCCCAGCTTGGCGTAGTTCTTTTTCAGATCCGCCACGGAGACTGCCATGATGTGGTCCCAGAGGGCCCGGTAGCCGGGCTGTCCCTGCTGAAGGCGATAGGTGGCGTCGTGGGCCTCCGCGGCATAGGCCTCGTCCACCTTGGACTTGGCGGAGGCGGCGGGGTAGATCTCCTCCAGATCGGAGATGGTGAAGGGTGCTTCCGCCGGATAGGGCCCGGAGAAGCTTTCGTCAAAGTAGCAGAGCTCCGGCTGCCGGGCGCGGAGCTCGGCAATGATCAGACCCATCTGCAGGCCCCAGTCTCCCAGGTGGATGTCGCCGATGGCCTCGCTGCCGAAGAACCGCTGGATCCGCTTGATGCTCTCGCCGATGATGGCCGAGCGCAGATGGCCGATGTGCAGAGGCTTGGCCACGTTGGGTCCGCCGTAGTCGATGACCACGGTGCCGGCCTCGGGATCCGGCTCCACGCCGAACCGTTCCGCGGTCCGGACCTGTTCCAGATAATCCGCCAGCCAGGCGGGGTTCAGCTTCAGGTTCAAAAAGCCGGGCATGGCGGCCTGAACGTCGGCAAACAGCTCCGACTTGCCCAGAAGGGCAGCCACGTCGTTGGCAATCTGGATGGGGGCCTTGTGATAGGCCTTGGCCGCCGCCAGAGCGCCGTTGCACTGGTATTCACACAGATCGGGCCGGTTGGAAACCGTGACCCGACCGTAGGAGGCCTCGTATCCGGCTGCTTCAAAAGCCGCGCAGACCTGCGCGGAGATCAGATTCAGGATTTTTTCCATGGTGTTCACCTGTCCTCAAATTTGTTCGATATATTATAGCAGAGAACAGGGGAATTGTAAAGGATTTTTCAACTATAGAATCCTTGCAAAGAGCGCCGCCGACGCAAAGCCCGCCAGGTCGGCGATCAGGGCTGCCGGAACGGCGTAGCGGGTCTTTTTGATGCCGGCTGCGCCAAAGTAGACCGAAATGGTGTAGAAGGTGGTCTCTGTGCTGCCTAACATGATGGCGGCGGTGCGGCCGATCCGGGAATCGGGACCGTAGGTTCCCATCAGATCCGCCCCCACCGCCAGGGCCGCGCTGCCGGAGAAGGGCCGCACCAGCACCAGCGGCAGGGTCTGGGCCGGGATCCCCACCAGCCGGGCCGCCGGGGTCAGAAGCCGGGTCAAAGCCTCCAGCGCCCCGCTCTGCCGCAGCAGCTCCAGAGCGGTGAGCAGCATCACCAGGGCCGGCAGGACGGTGAAGACCAGCCGCAGTCCGTTCTGCCCGCCCTCCTGCAGGGCCCCGTAGACGTCCTGCTTTTTCCGCAAAGCGGCGCAGGCTGCCAGGAGCAGCAGCCCGGGCACCAGATAGTCCGTCACCGCCATAGCCGCTTCAGACCCTTGGCAGCCAGGATCCCAGCCGTTACCGAGCAGGCGGAGGTCAGCCAGACCGCCGGCAGGATGTCAAAGGGACGTGCCGCACCCAGACTGCCCCGCAGAGCCGCCACGGTGGTGGGCAGCAGCTGGATGGAGGCGGTGTTCATCACGATCAGCAGGCACATCTCGTCGGTGGCGGCTGTGGACCCCGCCAGAGCCTGCATCCGGCGGACGGCTGCGATCCCCAGAGGCGTGGCCGCGTTGCCCAGTCCCAGCAGATTGGCCGTCACATTCCCGCTGAGACTGCCCATGGTCTCCGGGTCGTCCCGGGCGGTGGGATACAGCCGGCCCAAAAGGGGAGACAGCAGCCGTCCCAGCCGATCCCGGAGCCCGCCCTGCCGCAGCAACTCTGCAAAGCCGCTCCAGAGGCAGAGACTGCCGGCCAGAGAGACCCCCAGCTCCACCGCCCGGCCGGCTCCGGTCATGGCCGCCTGTGCCAGGCCGGGAGCGCCGCCCACCAGCCCGAAAACCAGGGCCAGGCCGACCATGCCCGTCCAAATCCAGGACATTACCACCGCAATTCCTCCTTGTTCTTTCCGAAAATATTTGATATAATAAAGAAAACGAAATCCGTTTACGCTTGATTGGAGGTGGCCCCGTGGCAAAGCTGTTTGAATCCGTCCGGTATCTCAAGGGAGTGGGCAAGGCCCGCGCCGAGCTCTTTGCGTCCATGGGGATCACGACCCTGTATGATCTGATTTCCTATTTCCCCAGAACCTATGAGGACCGGAGCCGGATCGTGCCCATCTCGGAGCTGCAGGTGGACGAGCCTGCCTGCTTCCGGGCCTTTGTGACCTCGAATCCCCGGACGCACCACATCCGCAAGGGCCTGGATCTCACCAAGCTCACCGTGGCCGACGATACGGCCCGGCTGAATCTGACCTTCTTCAACCAGACCTATGTGGCGGAGAACCTGGAATACAGCCGGGAATACTATTTCTACGGCACGCTGAACGGGGACTACATGGGCTACCAGGTCACCAATCCGATCTTTGAGCCGGTGGAGAAGCCCGGGGTCCTGACTCGCCGCATCATGCCCATCTACCCGCTGACAGCGGGGATGAGCAACGGCCTGATGAGCCGTTCGGTGCAGCAGGCCCTGGAGGCCTGCCTGGAGGAGCTGCCGGAGCTGCTGCCCGGAGAACTCCGGGCCCGGTACGGGCTCTGCGACGCGGTCACAGCCTACCGCAATATCCACATGCCGGAATCCTTCGAGGCCCTGGACCGGGCCCGGCACCGGCTGGTGTTTGAGGAATTCTTTATCTTCTCCGTGGGTCTTGCCCTGCTGCGCAGCCGCAGGACCCAAAAAGTCCGGGAGCCCTGGAAGGAGCTGGATCTGACGCCCTTCCTGGAGGCTCTGCCCTACAAGCTGACCAACGCCCAGAAACGGGCCGTGGCCGAGATTGTGGGAGACCTGGAGAGCGGCAGCGTGATGAACCGGCTGGTCCAGGGCGACGTGGGCAGCGGCAAGACCGTGGTGGCCGCAGCGGCTGCCTGGCTGGCCGCGAAAAATGGGGTCCAGGCCGCCATGATGGCCCCCACGGAGATCCTGGCCGAGCAGCACGCCCGGTCGTTAAAGCAGCTGATGGAGCCTCTGGGGGTCCGCACGGCCCTGCTGACCGGCTCCATGACTGCGGCGCAGAAGAAGGCGGCCCGGCAGGAGATCGCAGAGCACAGGGTGGATTTCATCATCGGCACCCACGCCCTGATTGCCGAGGCCACGGACTTTTCCAACCTGGGCCTGGTGATTGCCGATGAGCAGCACCGCTTCGGCGTGGCCCAGCGCTCCGCCCTGGCGGAGAAGGGACAGGATCCCCACATCCTGGTCATGTCCGCCACCCCGATCCCCCGGACCCTGGCGCTGATTCTGTACGGGGATCTGGATATTTCGGTCATCGACGAGCTGCCCCCCGGCCGCCAGAGCATCGACACCTTCCTGGTGGGCGAAGACAAGCGGGCCCGGATCAACGCCTTTATCCGCAAGCAGGTGGCCGAGGGTCACCAGTGCTACATTGTCTGCCCGTCCATTGAGGAGGGAGAGGACGAGAGTCTCCGTTCCGCCGAGGTCTGGGCCGAGACTCTGCAAAAGGCGGTCTTTCCGGATCTGCGGGTGGCCCTGGTTCACGGAAAAATGAAGCCCGCCCAGAAGGATGAGACCATGCGGGCCTTTGCCCGGGGCGAATACAATATCCTGGTGGCCACCACCGTGATCGAGGTGGGCGTGGACGTGCCCAACGCCACGCTGATGGTCATCGAGAACGCGGACCGGTTCGGTCTGAGCCAGCTCCACCAGCTTCGCGGCCGGGTCGGGCGCGGCGACGCGAAGTCCTACTGCATTTTGTTCTCCTCCAACCGGAATCCCGAAACCCTGCAGCGGCTCAAGGCCCTGTGCAAGACCAACGACGGCTTTGAGATTTCCCGGGAGGATCTGGCCCTCCGGGGCCCCGGCGACTTCTTCGGCACCCGGCAGCACGGCCTGCCCGCCTTCAAGGTGGGGAACCTGGCCATGGACCTGGAAAACCTCAAGAACGCCCAGGCAGCCGCTGCGGAATTTATGACCTCCGAGGAGCTGCCCAAGCGGCCGGAATACGCCCCTCTGATGGAACGCATCCGGGCCCTGTTCCGGGAGGATTCGTAGGGAGCGACGCCCCGGCCAAATTCTCAGGCGTCGAAGGGCTCCACGCTTACCCCTGTATAATAGTGGGTCAATATTTGAATATACGAAGTGCCGGCCTTTGCCATGGCCTGGGCGCCCCATTGGCTCATGCCCACCCGGTGGCCGTAGCCCCGGGTTTCAAAGACCGCCTCGTGATGCTCCAGCGTCAGGGAAAAGGCTGTGGACCGCAGGCCGAACAGCTTCCGCAGCGCCCGGCCAGTGAAGGTCCTGCCCCCGATCTCCATGTCCGCCACGCCGCCTCCCGGCGTGCTGCGGACCGTACCGATCCAGTTCTCGATCCGGTCCGGAAACCGGACCTCCGGATCCTCGGCCTGGAGCAGCGCACAAAAGTCCTCCAGGGAAATTCGCACCACGTCGGTGAAATGGGCTGCGGCCTCCTCTCCGGGGCTGTCCACGCTCTGCAGATAGGGCACCTCCCGGCCCCAGACCGCCGCGGCGGACTCAGTCCGGCCGCCGGAGCAGGAGAAGAAGGTGGCGTCAATGAGTTCACCCTCCCAGCGGATCACCAGCCCGTCGGTGGCGGCAACCGCCGCCTCTGCCCGGAGCCGGTCCGCCTCGGGAACAGCGTCCGGATCCTTCCAGCCCTGGCAGCAATGGGAATCGGTGCAGACCGCCGCCGGATCGTGACGGCGGTGGAGATAGCCCCGCAGCGTGTAGGTTCTGCAGGCCACCGCCTGGGCTTTCAGAGCTTCGTCCGCAAAATCCATGGGCATTTCCGCCAGCAGCACCCCGGTCAGATAGGCGTGAAGGCTTGTGCTGCGGATGATGCCGTCCTCCAGCACCGGCAGGAAAAAGGTCTCGTCGAAGCCCTGAACCTCCGGCGGCTGCTGAGACTCCGTCCCGGCAGCTGTGGCTTCGGTGCTGCCTGTGGGAAACGCTGTGATGGGCGCCGGAGCGGCAGAGCCCCTTGCCAGCAGCGGCACAAGGGCAAAAATCACAAGGGCGGCCAGGGTAAATCCGATTGCTTGTTTCATTTCTCCTCCTGTTTTCGGAAAACCATTGACGAATGATAATTTTTGTGCTAAAATAACTTGTAACGAAAGGGTACGCCTTTCGGGGCCCCTATAGCTTATGTGAAGGATTCCCCGGTTCAGAACCGGTCCGTGTCTCCCGGGTCCGGGAGAATTGAAGAAATGGAGTGGTATCTATGCAGAAGAAAAAGCCCGACATTTTCCTTGGCATTACGGTAGGTATGCTGGTGCTGGCGGCGGTATTGTGCCTGGTCATCCTGTTCGCACAAAAATCCGCGCCCGCGAAAAATGACGCAAACAATAACGGCGATCCCGCAGCGCCCGTTGTCTCCGACGAGGTGATCGAATCCGGCGATGCGAGCAAGCCCTCCGATTCCGACCCTCAGACACCCTCCGACCAGGAGACCACGGATCCCGACAACCCCAATGTTCCCGTGGACGTGAAGGCCATCGACGACGTGAGCCTGAAGGCCGCGCTGGATGACTGCCTCAGCGGCCTGCCCAACGACTGGCAGGTTGTGGTCATGGATCCCATTGTGGGCACCGAGGTGGATTCCTACATCAACTGCAAGGGCGTAAACGACCTGATGAAGGCAGACCGGATGCTGCCTGTGTTCATCATGGCCACCGCCTTCCAGAAGGTTGCCGACGGCGCCCTCACCGAGGACCAGATCCTCGACGACGTCAAGGCTATGATCGTCCAGGGCGACAGAGCCGCTGCCGACCGTCTGACCGAGGCCGTGGGCGGCAAGGAAGCCGTCAAGAAGTTTGCGGAAAAGGACTTCGGCACCATCGGCTACAACAAGACCATGTCCGGCGTGGGCTCCAAGCCCAACTATGTGACCGGCCAGCAGATGGCCAAGATCCTGAACATGATCTGCCGCGGCGAGCTGGTCAGCAAGGATGCCTCCTCCCGGATGCTGGACATCCTCTGCGAGAAGCGGGACAGCGAGGAAATCGATCTGGGCATCACCGACGAGAGCATCAAGTACGGCTTCGTCAGCTATGCTGAAGACAAGGTCTGCGTTGCCACCATGGGCGTGGTTCGCCTGCCCCACCGCAGCTTTGTGATCAGCGTCATCTGCAACGGCCCCAACACTCTGAGCCGTGCCAAGGACAAGGTGACCCAGCTGGTAACCCTGACGCTGCCCTACTTCAACGACTGATACAATGTGCCAAACGACCACATCCCCGGGAAGCGCCCGGGGATGTGGTCGTCTTGTTGTGTCAGGATCTGCATTTGAACGGACAGGAGACAGATTATGGAACAGAACAAAAAACGAGCCCTGCTGCCCTGGCAGTCCTATCCCCGGCCCCAGCTGATGCGGGAGGACTGGCTGTGCCTGAACGGCAGCTGGCAGCTGGAATATCAGGGTAACCGACAGAGCGTCCTGGTGCCCTACTGTGTGGAAAGCAAGCTTTCCGGCGTGAAAAATCCGCCGAAGCCAGGCTGCGAGCTGGTCTATGCCCGCAGCTTCCGGATCCCGGAAGCCTGGCAGGGCCGGCGGATCCTGCTCCATTTTGGGGCCGTCATGCGCCGGGCGGTGGTTCTGGTAAACGGCCGGGAGCTTTGCCGCCATGAGAACGGCTATCTGCCCTTCTCCGCGGAGATCACTGAGGCTCTGCAGCCGGGAGAGAACGAATTGACGGTCCGGGTGGTGAACGATCTGGATCCCCGCTGGCCCTGGGGCAAGCAGCGTGTCAAGCGGGGCGGCATGTGGTATACCCCCTGCTCGGGAATCTGGCAGACCGTCTGGCTGGAGCCGGTGCCGGACCGGTGGATCCGTTCTCTGGGGATCCGCACCGGCCTGAACTGGGTGGAGCTCACCGCCGAAGGAATCTCCGAGGGCAGCGTGGAGCTGGAGGGAACGGAATACCCGCTGCAAAACGGAACCGCCCGGATCGAATTCCCGGAGCCCCGGTTATGGACCCCGGAGGATCCGTACCTGTACCGGTTCACCCTCACCGGAGAAGGGGACCGGGTCAGCTCCTATTTTGCGCTGCGGACCCTCTCCACCGAGACCGTGGACGGGATCCCCAGGCTCTGCCTGAACGGCAAGCCCTATTTTTTCCACGGCCTGCTGGATCAGGGCTATTGGAGCGACGGCCTCTATACGCCCGCGTCTCCGGAGGCCTTTGCGGCGGATATCCTGGCCATGAAGGGCCTGGGCTTCAACACCCTGCGCAAGCACATCAAGGTGGAGCCGGAGCGGTTCTACTATGACTGTGACCGGCTGGGCATGATCGTATTTCAGGACATGGTCAACAACGGGGCCTACCGCTTCCTGGGAGACACCCTGCTGCCCACCCTGCGGCTTCTGAACCGGAAGGATACCCGGCGAAACCGGGACCCGGAAACCCGCCGGAACTTCCTGCAGGCCATGGAGGACACGGTGCGGCAGCTGCAGAACCATCCCAGCATCTGCCTCTGGACCATTTTCAACGAGGGCTGGGGTCAATTCTGTGCCGACGAGGCCTATCGACGCCTCAAAGAGCTGGATCCGACCCGCTTTGTGGATGCGACCTCCGGCTGGTTCCATCAGAAGGCCTCGGACGTGGACAGCCTCCATATTTATTTCACAAAGCTCCGGCTGGGAAAGCAGAAGCTGCCCCAGCTGCTGTCGGAATTCGGGGGCTATGTCTGGAAGGACCCGGCCCACAGCTTCAACCCCCAAAAGACCTACGGCTACCGGATCTATAAGACCCGGGAGGCCTTTGTGGAAGGGCTGCGGGCGCTGTACGGCAGCCTGATTCCTCTGTTGGATCGGGGCCTCTGCGGGGCGATCTATACCCAGGTGTCCGACGTGGAAGACGAGACCAACGGCCTGCTGACCTTCGACCGGGCGGTTCAGAAGCTCCGCCCGGAGGAATTCTCCGACCTCTCCGCCCGCCTGCGATTCTGAGCGTTCGGCCAGATGCGCTTTCCAAATTTCAATATATAATTATTGACATTCGATAATTAATGTGGTATGATGCAGAAAGAAACCATACGGGAACCCTCAGAAACAAGTTGAAGAGGAGGGCGTTGGATGAACAACTGGTCGAAACGCCGTTGGAGCGTTTTTCCCTGGGTCACGGTTTTCTTATGGGCAGCCACGGCTGTCCTCTATCGAATTACAACGCATAACATTTTTGACCTGATTTCCTTTGGGTACAGCACAGCTGCCGTTTGTTTGATACCTTCGCTGCTTTCGTTGTTCATCGTTCTGCTTTTCCACAAAAGAAGTGCTGACTTGAAACGCGAAATGATTGTTCTTCTGCTGCTTTCAGCGGTTTTCTCGGTGTATTGGATCATAAAATCAGTAGAGAGGCTGCCCTATTACCGGGAAACCTATGAAGCGGGATTCCTGACGAAAACAACCTGGAAACTGCTTGCATTTACGACATCGGCGATTTCGATCGGTTCTTTGATGCGAGTTGCGCTCCTGCTGGGCGGGATCTGGAGAAAATCGACCGGTGCGAGAAAAGACGAAAGGACCAAGTCCCACAGCTCCGTTCCTGCTGTTCTCCTGCTGCTCCCGGCGCTGGTGTGCTCCGGCTGTTCAATGCGGCAGGCAAGCCGCGATACAGCACAATCCTGGGCACAGTCCCATGCGGCGCTGCTGCTCAGATGTGGAGAGGAACTGACTGCAAACTATCCCGCAGACCCGGAATGGAAGAGAGCCGAATTTGAGGTCTCTCAAATCTCCGGTGACTGGATCGAGCTTTGGAATGCCCAATCCGGCGAGATGATCAATTTTCACAGCGAAAGCTGTCAAAAAGTCCTGGAAGATGCATCTGTAGGGGAGGTTCTGTTGTTTCGGGACGGCGTCCGGTTCTCCCTCGGTGGAAACGGTTTCGGTGCCCAAACCGATTATTTCGACGTCTACTACATCCCGTCAGACGATCTGACAGGCTGTTTCGGCTATCATCCTGACATGACATTTACGGCTCGGAACGGGGGATACCTCGGGCGGATGCCCGAGAAACAGGATGACAACACGTTCTTTTATCAAAAAATCGGCGATCATCTCTATTATTGCGCAGCGCATTACTGAGAGCTGAGGCTTCAGGTTGGGCTGTTTTGAAAAACGGAGGGAGTCTTATGCAAAATAAAGCCGTTAAGCTGTCCTTGCTTGCCACTGCGCTGTTTATGCTGGCCGCAGCTGTGTTGATCATCCTGGCGCCGCGGTTGATTCGCTGGTACGCGAATTACCGGCAGATCCCCAAGGCCGGCCGGATTGCCATCACGGCAGCCTTTTACGGCTCTGTGGTTCCGGCAATCGCGGCGCTCTGCTGCCTCTGGCGGCTGCTGGGGAACATCCGGCGGGAGCGGCCCTTTTTGCAGGAAAACAGCCGTCTGATGGCGGTGATCAGCTGGTGCTGCGTGCTGGTGGCCCTGGCCACCGGGATAGCGGCTCGCTGGTATCTGCCCCTGCTGTTCGTGACCGTGTCCATGGCCTTTATCTTCCTGATCGTGCGGGTGGTACGGAACTGCTTTATCGCCGCCATTGCCATAAAGGAAGAAAACAGCCTGACCATATAGGAGGGCTGCCATGGCAATTGTTGTAAATCTGGACGTGATGCTGGCAAAGCGGAAGATGTCCTCCCTGGAGCTGGCGGAAAGGATCGGGATCACCCAGGCGAATCTGTCCATTCTGAAAACCGGAAAGGCCAAGGCAGTCCGGTTTTCCACCCTGGATGCCATCTGCAAGGCTCTGGACTGCCAACCGGGGGACATTTTGGAGTACCGAATGACGGAATCGCCCACGGAAAACCCATAAACTGGAGGTAATACCGATGAACGAAAACATGGAAACGATCCGGGAGACATTCCCGGAGCCCACGCCGGCAGAGGTGCCGGATCAAGCTGCCGACAGGCCCCGGGCTGTGCGGAAGCACGCCGGGACAAAGGAGTATATTCTGGCAGCGGCCTTGCTGCTGTTCAGCTTTCTGCTGTGGGACAGCATCATCTGGGCCCGCCGCCTTGGCCTGGGCGAGGGTGTCGGCCTGCTGGGCATCATGGTGACCGTGCTGATCTATCTGCAGGCAGCGAAAAAGCGTTCTACCGCTTACAGCTGGGTCTGTGGGGCGCTGTTCCTCTTCGGCGCGGCCAGCCTGTTCCTTTCCGGCGACAATTCTCTGAAGCTGCTCACCCTGATCATGCTGACGGTGCTGTATCTGGCGGTGGTGATGGATCGGCTGTCCCTGCGGACCGGCGTCGGTCTGATCCGCCGGGTCCGGGACTTCTTCGTCACCGCCTTCCCCCACAGCTTTGGCAGGATCGCCCGGGGCTGGATCAGCATCTTCGGCAGAGCGACCGAGGAAACCGGCCGCAGCCGGAAGGTGGGCGCCGTTCTGATCGGCCTTGCCTGTGCAATCCCCGTGCTGCTGATTCTGATCCCGCTTCTGGTTTCCTCTGACGCGGCCTTTGCCGGGCTGGTATCCATCCTGGATTGGGATGTGTTTTTCCGGGGGATCTTCGCTTTTTCCATCGGCGCCTTCTCGGCTCTGACGGCCTATTCTCTGCTGTTCTGCAATGCGCCTGCCGCCGGCAATCGGGGCCATTCCGGCTTCCGGGGCACTGACCCCTTCGCCGTGACAGCCTTCCTCGGCATGATCAGTCTGGCATACGTGCTGTACCTGGTGGCCCAGTTTGCCTACTTCTTCGACGGCTTCCGGGGCCTGCTGCCAAAGGATTATACCGTGGCCCAGTATGCCAGACGAGGCTTCTTTGAGATGTGCGCCATCGTGTTCATCAACCTGGTGCTGATTCTCGTTGCCTGGAAGCTGTGCCGCCGGAAGGAGGCGCAGCTCCCCGCAGCGGTTCGGGGCCTGCTTCTGTTCCTCTGCCTGGTGTCTCTGCTTCTGGTGGGGACTGCCCTGTCCAAGATGGTGCTCTATGTGAAGAGCTTCGGCCTGACCCGGCTTCGCATCACCGCCTCCGCCTTTATGATTTTCCTGGCGGTGCTGGTGGTTTCCGTGACCCTGCGGCTGTTTATCCGACGGCTTCCGGCGGTGTCCATTGCCGTGGCAGCAGCGGCGCTGCTGCTGTTCTCCCTGTCGGTGGCCAATGTGGACGGCATGATCGCCCGACACAATATCCGCCGCTACCGGGAGGGCAGCCTGGAAAGCCTGGACATGGGAACCATCGAATACCTGGGCAACGGGGCGATCCCCTATGTTGCGGATCTGCTGGAGGATCCGGATCCTGTCATCGCCGAAAAAGCCCGGGAAATGCTCCAAAGCCGAAGCGGCGAGCTCGGTCTGCGGCTTGACAATGAGACGGGGAAATTAGTGGACGAGGGCCTGGACCTTCGAAGCTGGAATCTGGTGGACCGGCAGGCCAGAGACGCGATCGCCGAAAACCAGAGCCGGGTGTGGCCCTATCTGTACATCCCCTTCTGATCTGCTTTTCAGTCCCGGGCAGGGATGCCTGCCCGGGACTTTGCAAAAATAATCGACTTCCGGAAAAATAACACTTGACAAAGCTCTGCGTTTTCGGTATAATCTTCATGCTGTTCCGGCCAGGTGCCGAAGCAGTAACAATATGGCGGCATAGCTCAGTTGGTAGAGCACCCGGTTCATACCCGTGTTGTCATCTGTTCGAGTCAGATTGCCGCTACCAGGCCCGTTGGTCAAGTGGTTAAGACACCGCCCTTTCACGGCGGTAACATGGGTTCGAGTCCCGTACGGGTCACCACGTCGGAGCGCTCTCCGCACGGCTCAGAAAAAGCAGTCGCTTGTTGCGACTGCTTTTTCTTCAACTGTGCTCCGGGGCTCCTCCTTTCCCCATCAAACCCGCTGCGCTGGGCTTCGATGGGCCCCATCTTTGTGAAGACTGCAACGCTTTAGGAGGTAATCTGTATGCAAACGAAAAAAGACGTTTATCTGCCCGGCTGGGTTTTAGGGCTGGGAATCTTTTTGCTCCTCGCGGCCATCGGCTGTGTTGTTCTATGCTTCCTGGTTTCGCCCTACGCGCTGATCGGCACTGTGATCTGTCTTGGGCTGGGGCTTGCAGCGGTTCTCTGCTGGAGAAACCAGTGGCTGGAGATCGTGAGTGACCGGGAGTTTATCTACAGCACGATGTTTGGCAGGCAGAGCCGCCACAGCTTCTCGGAAATCCGGGAGTTGAAGCTGAATACTGACTCCATGAGCCTCATTCTGGAGGATCAGAAGGTTCACGTCGAGGCCTGCGCCGTAGTTTCCGACCGCTTTGGCGAAATTATCAACAAGCAGTTCGGCGAAAAATCACCCTATTACATCTGATACTGTTTCAAAGCGCAGCGCCCTTTTGGAGCGCTGCGCTTTTGTTAGATTCTTTCCTCGGTGGATTCTGCGGCGTTCCGCTTCTTCCGGGGCTTGGCAGCGGGAAGCGCCTTGGGACCGTTCTCGGGCTTGGCGAACCGGGCTCCCAACTTGTTGGCCCAGTTTTCCTGGTAGGCGTCGTCGTAGGTCATGTGCTTCTTCTTCCGCAGCCGTTCAAAATAGGGAAGACCGGCCCAAAGAATCGACGGCAGGGCGATCACCGGCAGAAACAGAGGCCCCAGCATCAGGGACTGGACCGAATGGCCGTATTCGTGGGCCAGCAGGGAATGGTCTCGGGTCCTCCAGGTGGGATCCAAAAACAGGAACCGGCCCAGGGACATGGAACCTGCCCGGATGGTCCAGATGGTCACCAGCGCGCCCTGATACTTGAAATGGGGGCAGCCCATGATCCGGAAAACCAGATAGACGGCGCCGCCTGCCAGATTCTGCAGGATCCCCCAGGTATATTGCCAAAAGATATACAGCAGCTTCTTCATCACAGCATGTGAGCCCGCAGATCCTCACCGGAGCGGGGGCTCAGCCAGGCGGGGGCCACGTCCAGAATGGTCTTGCAGCCGGTCATCCCGGCCTGGGCCATCCGGTGTACAGCTCTGGCGCAGGCGGCCAGAACGGAGCCGGTGAACTCGGGGTTGGAGTCCAGCTTCAGGCTGAATTCCACGGTGTGCTTGTGGTCCCGGTTCCAGCCGGTAACGCCGCCCCGGAGGACAGAACCGCCGTGGGGCAGCGCCGCGTGATCCCGATCCATCTCCTCCTGGGTGATGAAGGTGACGGTGGTGTCATATTCGTCAAAGTAATAAGGCATGGTCTTGATTTCCCGTTCAATGCGGGCCTTGTCGGCTCCGGGGGCCGCCACCACCCAGCATTCCCGCAGGTGCTTGTCCCGGGCGGTCAGCACGGGCTGCTCGCCGTTGCGGACCCGATCCACCGCAGCCTGGATGGGCACGGTGTACTGGCGGGCGTCCTGCACCCCTTCGATCCGGCGGATGGCGTCGGAGTGGCCCTGGCTGACGCCCCGGCCCCAGAAGGTTTCATCCTTGCCCTGGGGAAGCACGGCGTTGGCATAGACCCGGGCCAGAGAGAACAGACCGGGATCCCAGCCGCAGGAGATCAGCGCCACCGTGCCGGCGGCTTTCGCGGCGGCGTCCACCCGGGCAAAGTGCTCCGGGATTTTCGCGTGGGTGTCGAAGCTGTCCACCACGTTGAACATGGATGCGTAGTTGGGGGTCTGCTGGGGCAGATCCGTGGCGCTGCCGCCGCAGAGCAGCAGCACGTCGATCTGATCCCGCATGGCGGGGGCCTGTTCTACAGAGCAGACGGGGACGTTGGGTGTGCGGAGGGTCAGGGAGGCGGGGTCACGCCGGGTAAAGACGCAGACCAGCTCCAGGTCTTCGTTTTGGGCAATGGCGGCTTCCACCCCCTTGCCCAGGTTGCCGTAGCCGAGAATTGCGACACGGGTCTTCATGGTTGTGTTCCTCCTTCTATAACTATGTAGGGCGGCCTGTCGCAGGCCGCCGTTGGTATGCAATCGAAGCGGGCGGCCAGAGGTCTGGCCGCCCTGCGGAGAATTACTGTAAGATGCCGTTGAGGATGCTCTGCATGTCGTAGAGCCCGGGCTCCATGGTGACCACCCACTGGGCGGCGGTGAGGGCGCCTTCGGCAAAGAGCGCCCGGTCGTGGGCCTCGTGGCGGAGGGTCAGAGTCTGGGTGTCGGTGCAGATATGGATCTCGTGGACCCCCACGATGTTCCCCATCCGCAGGGAATGGACGCCGATGTCGGTGGGCTCCCGCTTGCCGTTTTCGTGACGGCCGATCACCAGCCTGCTGCCGGGCCGCACGGACTGCACGGCCTTGGCCAGCGTCAGAGCGGTGCCGCTGGGCACGTCCAGCTTCCGGTTGTGGTGGGTCTCCACGATCTCAATGTCCGCCTCCGGGAAGGCCTTGGCGGCCTGCTTTGCCAGGGCGGTCAGCACCACGATACCCAGGGAGAAGTTGCTGGCCAGCAGCACCGGCACCTGCTCGGAGGCCCGGCGGATGCAGGCAAGCTCCTCCTCGGTCTGGCCGGTGGTGGCAATGACCAGCGGGACCTTGTGGGCCATCGCCCAGGCGGTCAGCGCGGGAGCCGCGCTGTGGTGAGAAAAATCAATGATACAGTCCGCCTTGCCCTTGTAGTCAGAGATGGCGGTGTAGACGTCGTCCTCCTTGGCCATGGGATCCACTAAAATCAGATCGGTGTCGGGGAGCTTTTCCCGGATCACCCGCTGCACCACCCGGCCCATGCGCCCGCAG
The DNA here is from genome assembly GCA_902767915.1 of Oscillospiraceae bacterium. Lineage (GTDB taxonomy): Bacteria > Bacillota > Clostridia > Oscillospirales > Oscillospiraceae > JAFRPC01. Next base: position 19,244 of record CACXJE010000016.1, read on the forward strand.
GCGCCGTGAATCAGATACTTCATCGTTTCCATTTCCTCCCTGCGCCGGTCAGATCATGCCGAAGGCCGACATCTGCTCATAGAGCTTGGAGCGGAAGGGCTCCTCCATGGGCGTCAGCGGCAGACGGAGCCGGTCCTGAATCTTGCCCATCCGGGCCAGCGCGGCCTTGACGGGGATCGGGTTGGTCTGGCTGAACAGGGCGTTGATGAGGGGCAGCAGCTGGAGCTGCAGCTGGGCGCTGCCCTTGACGTCTCCCCGGAAGAACCGGCTGCAGATCTCCACAGTCTGGGCGGGCATCACATTGGCCAAAACGGAGATCACGCCCTTGCCGCCCAAGGAGAGGATCGGGACGATCTGATCGTCGTTGCCGGAGTAGATGTCCAGCCGGTCGCCCACCTGACGGAAGGCTTCGGCAATCTTGGAGATCCGGCCGTTGGCTTCCTTGATACCCACGATGTTGGGGTGGTCCGCCAGGACGCTGTAGGTGGAGGGCTCAATGTTGGTGCCGGTCCGGGAGGGCACGTTGTAGAGGATCACCGGCACAGAGGAAGCGTCGGCAATGGCGGTATAGCTGGCGATCAGACCGGTCTGGGTGGGCTTGTTGTAGTAGGGGGTCACGCAGAGCACGCCGCTGGCGCCGATGGCGCAGGCGTACTGGGTCATCATAATGGCGTGGCCGGTGTCATTGGAGCCGGTGCCGGCAATGATGGGGATCTTGCCCTTCACCCGCTGAACGGCGAACTCCAGCACCTTGCAGTGCTCATTGTCGGTGAGGGTCGGGGCCTCGCCGGTGGTGGCGCAGACCACAATGGCGGAAATGCCTGAGGCAATCTGCCAATCAATCAGATTGCCAAGCGCCTCGTAGTCCACGCCCTCTTCGTTCATGGGCGTGACGATGGCGGTTGCCGCACCCGTAAAAATATGCTTCTTTTCCATAAAGATCCGCACTCCTTTGTTGAAAGTGTCATGCTTCTGGCCGCAGTCAATTCTTATTCGCTCTATTATACCACGCAAGCCCAGACCGGTCAAGGGGGAGAATGTGGTTTTCCGTTGAAAGAAAAACCGCCGGCTAAGCCGGCAGTTTTTTAGAAATTACACATTAAACAGGAAGTTGACGATGTCGCCGTCCTTCATCACGTAGTCCTTGCCCTCCAGGCGGAACAGGCCCTTTGCCTTGGCGTTTGCCATGGTGCCGCAGGCCTTGAGATCCTCGAAGGCCACTACCTCGGCCCGGATGAAGCCCCGCTCGATGTCGGAGTGGATCTTGCCGGCGGCTCTGGGCGCCTTGGTGCCCCGGGTGATGGTCCAGGCGTGGACGTCGTCGGGCCCGGCGGTCAGGAAGGAAATGTACCCCAAAAGCTCATAGGAGGTTTTGATCAGCCGATCCAGGCCCCGCTCCGTCAGACCCAACTCCTCCATGAACATCTGGGCGTCCTCGGCGTCCATGTCCATGATGTCCTCCTCGAACTTGGCAGCCACGGGCAGAACCGCTGCGCCCTGCTCGGCGGCCAGCTGGGAGAGGGCCAGGAACTGGGGATGCTCCCGGTAATTGGCCATGCCGTCCTCGTCCAGGTTCGCCGCGTAGATTACCGGCTTGGTGGAGAGCAGGCCGCCGTCCTGAAGGATGTCCTTGTCCTCGTCGGTGAAGGGGAAGGTCCGGGCAGGCTGTCCTTCGCCCAGGTGGGCCAGCAGAGCCTCGCACATATCGGCCTCCCGCTTGTACTTTTTGTCGCCGCCCTTCAGATTCTTTTTGGCCTTGTCCAGCCGGCGCTCCACCACCTCGATGTCCGCCAGGATCAGCTCCAGCTCCAGCGTTTCGGCGTCGGAGCGGGCGTCGGCGGGCTCGGTGAACAGATTGTCGTTGTCAAAGCAGCGGACCACGTGGACCAGCGCGTCGGTCTGCCGGATGTTCTGCAGCACGGAGTTGCCCCGGCCCTGGCCCTTGCTGACGCCGGCCACATCCACAAAGTCGATGCTGGCGGGGGAGTACTTCTTGGGCTTGTAATAGTCTGCCAGCCAGTCCAGCCGCTCGTCGGGCACCTTTGCCTGACCGATGTTGGGCTTGTTGGAGGCGCCGTAGCCGCCGGTCTCCGCCTTGGAGCCGGTGAGCGCGTTGTAAAGGGTCGTCTTTCCCACGCCGGGAAGTCCCACGATACCTAATTTCATAAATACATCTCCTCGCAGCCTCCGCAGAGGCTTCATTCGTATAACAGATATATTGTATCACAAAAAATGCGCTTCCGCAACCGGAATCTTCCGGACCCCGTCGGGAATCTGACGGTTTTCCCGCAAAAACCCCGCCGGATTCGGAAAAAACTTGCAAGCAGCAGAAAACTGTGGTAAAATATTCAGAAAGAAAAATTCGGAAGGAGGAACAGACCGTGCGATTTGCCAAGGCCTATGTGGAGATCACCAACGTCTGCAACCGCAGCTGCTCCTTCTGCCCGAAAACCCGGCGGCCCGGCAGCTTTATGACGGAGGCGGCCTTTACCAGGGTGCTGGACCGGCTCCGGGGCTGGACTGAATACCTCTATTTTCACCTGATGGGCGAGCCCCTGCTGCACCCGGAGCTGGATCGGTTCCTGGACCTGGCAGGGGAGCGGGGCTTCCGGGTGATCCTCACCACCAACGGGACCCTGCCGGACCGGATGCGGGAGCTGCTGCTTCCTGCTCCGGCCCTTCACAAGGTGAACCTCTCCCTGCAGTCCTTCGAGGGGAATGCAGGTGGAGATATTGAAAATTATGTCAACCGATTGACCGACTTTGCGGCGGAGGTGGCTGCCCGGGGGATCCTGGTGAATTTTCGCCTTTGGAACCTGGACGGAGCGGAGACCACCGGGCAAAACCGGGAGAATAACCGGATCCTGGAGCTTTTGGCGGAGGCCTTTCCGAAGCCCTGGCAGCCCAGCCGGGGCGGGGAACGCCTGGCTGACCGGATCTATCTGAGCTGGGGAGAGACCTTCCGCTGGCCGGATCTCCGGTCAGAAGCGGTGAACGACCGGCATTTCTGTTACGGGCTCAAGGATCAGATCGGCGTGCTCTGCGACGGCACCCTGGTGCCCTGCTGCCTGGATCACGAGGGGGATCTCCCCCTGGGGAATTTGCTGCAGGAGGATTTGCAGACTGTCCTGGACCGCCCCAGGACCAGGGCCATGCTGGAGGGCTTCCGCCGGGGCGAGGCCGTGGAGGAATTATGTAAACGCTGCGGCTACGCGAACCGGTTCCGGTCCACGTCGTAGAGCGCAGGAAAAACCTCCCCTATCGGCCCGTAAGGGACAATAGGGGAGGGGGACCGTCCATAAGGGCGGCGCAGGCTGTCAAAGAACTGCCTGCATCCATATTTCCCGGATGCGGGAAGAATTGAAAATTGAAAGTTGAAAGTTGAAAATGAAGGTGTTTTTCAAATTGCCATTTGAAGGTGTTTTTCAAATTGCCATTTGAAAAACGGAAAACGAAGCCGCAAAAACAGGCTTTTTCCGCCTTGTTGGACCAGAAATTACAAAAAAAGAGAATCATGAACCTGAAGTTCCCGCTTTTTTCTCATCGTTCAAATAGCAATTTGAACGATACCACAACTTTCAATTTTCAATTTTCAACTTTCAACTATTTTGACACGCTGACCGCCCATAAGGGCGGTGGAGGGGTTCGCCCGCAGGAGGAGGTACTGCCATGAATGAAAAACTGCACGCCGCTCTGAAACGCCAAAGCCGGCTCCGTCGGGACGGCTGTGAGATCCTGGACGAGGCGAAGCTCGACGCCCTGCTTCCGAAGCGGGACCCCAACGCCCATAAGGGAAATTTCGGCCGGATTTTGATCCTGGCGGGATCCGTGGGCTTCACCGGCGCCCCGGTGCTGGCGGCAAACGCAGCCCTCCGGGCAGGGGCCGGTCTGATCTTCGTGGGGGTGCCGGAGGCGGTCTACCCCATCGTGGCCCAAAAGCTGGACGAGCCCATGGTGTTCCCTCTGGCCAGTGACGAGGCGGGGCGGCTCAATACCCGGGCGATCCCGGAGATCGTAAGCCGGCTTGAGAATTGCGACGCCTGCCTGGTGGGCCCGGGCCTGGGCCGCAGTCCCGCGATTCTGGACGTGGTGGGCGCGGTGCTGACCCATGCTGCCTGCCCGGTGATTTTGGATGCCGACGGCATAAACGCCCTGGAGGGGAATATAGATATTCTGGGACAGGCCAAGGCTCCGGTGCTCCTGACGCCCCATGACGGAGAATTCCGCCGGCTCGGCGGGGACCCCGCTCCGGAAACCCGCTATGCCTCCGCCAAGGAGCTGGCCAGGCGCTGGGGTGTCACGGTGCTGCTGAAGGGCCACCGGACCCTGATCGTCAGCCCGGACCGGACCTGGCTCAACACCACCGGCAATCCCGGTATGGCCACCGGGGGAAGCGGGGACGTGCTGGCGGGGATCATCCTGGCGCTGATGGGCCAGGGGATCGAACCGGCCACGGCTGCTGCTGCGGGGGCCTGGCTCCACGGAGCGGTGGGAGACTACTGTGCCCAGGTCTGGGGAGAATACGGCATGACCCCCACGGACATCATTGCCAACCTGCCCATATTCCTGAAGTAGGGGCGGCCGGTGGCTGCCCGCCCGAGGAAATCCCAATCTTGTGAAGGAGTGACCCATGTGCGGCGACGTTTGCTTGCCGTACCGATGATGCTGCTCTGCCTGCTGTGCGCCTGCGCGGGCAAGAGAACCGAATCCGTTCAGGCGCCCGTGGACTTCCGGGCCGGGCTTCTGCGGGCCGGGGGCTGCAGCCTCCGGCTGGAGGCCACCGCCGACGTGGGGGATCAGGTCTGTGTCTTTGTCCTGGACTGTGTGCTGGGAGCGGACTGCAGCGCGGAGCTGACCCTGCGGGAGCCGGAGACCCTGGAGGGCATCACGGCCCGCATCGACGGAGACACCGGCAGCCTGCGGTTTGACGACGTCTGCGTTACCTTCGGCCTTCCGGCGGATTCCCGGCTTTCGCCGATGGAAGCCCCCGGCATGCTGATCCGGGCCTGGATCGAGGGCTATATCGCCTCCGCCGGGACGGAGGGCGAGGAGGGCTGCGCGGTCTACGAGGTGGGCTACGGTCCCGACGCCTGCCGGGTGGAGACCCGGTTCAATGCCGACGGGGTTCCGACCCGGGCGGAGCTGTCCCTGGAGGGACATGTAATTTGCAAATTTGAAATCTCGGAATATCAATTACTTTCCGGAGGAGATTATGAAACTACTGAAGAGGACATGGGCTGACGTATCCCTGGACAATCTGGCCCACAATTATTCCATGCTGCGCAGTCGGGTACCTGCCGACTGCAAATTCCTCGGTGTCGTGAAGGCGGACGCCTACGGCCACGGGGCCCTGCCGGTGAGCCGGCGGCTTTCGGAGCTGGGTGCGGATTATCTGGCGGTTTCCAACATCGAGGAAGCGGTGCAGCTTCGCCGGGGCGGGATCCGCCTGCCCATTCTGATCCTGGGCTATACCCCGCCCTTCTATGCGGAGGATCTGGTGGACATGGGGATCCGGCAGGAGATCCATTCCATGGAGTATGCCACCCAGCTCAATCATGCCCTGGAGGGCTCGGGCAAGCGGCTGAAGGCCCACATCAAGCTAGACACCGGCATGTCCCGTCTGGGCTTTTTCGGCTACGAAAACCAGGAGACCCTGGAGCAGCTGAAGCTGATTTCCCGGCTGGATAACCTGCTGTTGGAGGGCATTTTCACCCATTTCCCCTCCGCTGACTCCTATGACCCCTCCGACGAGGCCTTCACCCGGCTGCAGTTTGAACGGTTCACCGGTATGGTGGAGGCCCTGACGGCCTGCGGGATCCATTTTAAGCTGCGGCACTGCTGCAATTCTGCGGCGACCCTGCTGCACCCGGAGTACGCCCTGGATATGATCCGTCCAGGCATTGCCACCTATGGCATCAGCCCCAGCGAGGAGATGGAGGGCCGCTTTGATCTGCGGCCGCTGATGAGTCTGAAAACCATGGTTTCCCAGATCCGGGATTTCAAGCCGGACGTGTCGGTGAGCTATGGCCGGACCTATACCACCCCGGGTCCCCGGACCATCGCGGTGCTGACCATCGGCTACGCCGACGGCCTGTCCCGGAGCCTGTCCAACCGGATCTGCTTCCTGCTCCACGGCAAACGGGTGCCGGTGGTGGGCCGGATCTGTATGGATATGTGCATGGTGGACGTGACCGAGGTGCCGGAGGTCCGGGTAGGGGACGAGGTGACGGTCTTCGGCACCGACGAGGGCGCCAGCCTGCCCATCGACGATATGGCCCGGGCCATGGGCACCATTCCTTATGAGATCCTCTGCGACATCAACAAGCGGATCCCCCGCATTTATCTGGACGGCGAACAGCGGCTGGAAATTCTGCAGTACATTGTTTAGGCAACAGGCACCAGGCAACAGGCCCGCTCGGTAGCGGCGATCATTGATCGCCACGGCACCCCGCCTGTAGCGCGGGCAATCTGCCCGCTGCTTCTGGGAACAGTACAGAATGTCATTGCGAGGCCGCTTGCGGCCGTGGCAATCTCCGCCGCCGGGATCGCTTCTTCCTGACATATTTCGACCAATCCGCATAGACTGACATGAACGTATAATTCCCCGGCTTTGGTGGAAGAATAAGGGCATGAAAGCAGCGGAGTGTGAAAGCAAATGGATACCAGTGTCAGACGGGGCGATATCTTTTACGCGGACCTGAGTCCGGTGGTGGGCAGCGAGCAGGGGGGCACCCGGCCGGTGCTGATCGTGCAGAACGATACCGGCAACCGGCATTCTCCCACGGTGATCGCGGCAGCCATCACCAGCCAGGTGGGCAAGGCCCGGCTGCCGACCCATATCACGGTAACGGGGTCGGAAACCGGCCTGACCAAGGATTCCGTGATTCTGCTGGAGCAGGTACGTACTTTGGATAAACGCCGCCTGCGGGAGCACATGGGGCGCCTGAGCGACGAGCAGATGAGCCGCGTCGACCAGGCCCTGGAAGTCAGCTTCGGCCTTCGTTGAACCATCCGAAATACAGGGCGTGCCGTGAAATGCGTCGACAGCGCATTCCGCGGCACGCCCTATTGATATGCAAAATCAGTCAAAAAGTCCGCATTTTTTCCGGCACAAAGACAAATCCCCCCTTGTAATTACAATACAAATGTAGTACAATATCATCCAGAATAAAAACAGGAAGCGAGGTGCGCTATGGACAAGCCGATCTTTCATATCCCACAAAAGCAGTACGTTGGCGAATCCGCCGTGATTTCCATGCGGCTGCCAAAGGATATGCTGACTGACATTGACGAAGCGGCGCGGATCAGCGGCCGCACCCGGAACGAGGTACTGACCATGGGCTTGGAATTTGCCCTTCAGCATATGGTGATCACATCCATCTCCAAACCGGAGGAAGCGGGAACTTTGCGAAAAGGAGGCTGAGGAAATGGCTATGAACAACATGGAGAAGAATGCCCGCGGGGACAAAGCAGCCCGCGATGAGGAAAAGACTGTTGACGTCTTTCTCTGTTATAAAGAGACCGACAAGGAAACCGAGGCAGGCGCTGCGGAGGGCATTGACGTCCTGGCGCTGAACGAACAGCTGGCCGGGGCGGGCTATCGGGTCCTCTTTTCCCGGATCACCCTGGCGGACAAGTCCGAGGCCGGACAGGAGCCCGTCTGCGGAGTCCTGGATAAGGAAGGCTGGGACCGGCTCCTTCGGCTGATGGACGGGGGAGAGGGAAAAACGCTTGCCGCCTGTGAGATGCGTCGGGAGTCCGAGGCAGTTTTCGTTGAGCCTGCCGACGTCCAAGCCCAGGCGCTTCTGTCCGTCGGCTCCACCCATACCGTTGGCCTGAAAGCGGACGGAACCGTTCTGGCGGTGGGCAATCACGCCTCCGGCCAGTGCGACGTATCCGGCTGGGAAAAGATCGTGGCGGTTTCTGCCGGCAAGAATCATACCGTTGGTCTGCGAGCAGACGGCAAGGTTTTGGCAACGGGGTATACCGGAAATCAGGAAGCCTACCGCGGTCAGTGCGAGGTCTCCGGATGGACGGACGTTGCTGCCGTCTCCGCAGGTCTGCAGCACACCGTGGGCCTGAAGACGGACGGAACCGTCGAGGCTGCCGGCGCAAACGCTTTCGGAGAATGCGCGGTATCGGGCTGGACGGAGATCGCGGCGATCTCCGCCGGCGCCTGGCACACCGTGGGCCTGAAAACCGACGGCACGGTCATATCCACGCAGCTTCCCGCGGAGCAGAAGCTCAACAGCGGCCAATGCGCGGTGTCGGAGTGGAAGGAAATCACAGCGATCTCCGCCGGCACCGGCCACACCGTTGGCCTGCGGGCAGACGGCACCGTGGCGGCCACGGTGTTTACCGGGGATCAAAAGCACAATTTCGGCCAATGCCAGGTTTCCGGCTGGAAAGGGATCATAGCGGTCTCGGCCGGCGCCTATCACACCGTTGGCTTGAAGGCGGACGGCACCGTAGTGGCCGTGGGACGGAACATCAACGGCCAGTGCGAGGTCTCGGACTGGTCGGATATCGTGGCCGTTTCGGCCGGCGAATATCACACTGTGGGCCTGAAAGCGGACGGCACCCTGGTGACCGCGGGCTCCATGGCCTATGGCTGCGGCAACGTGACCGGCTGGCGGCTCTTCCGGAGTTTTGAGACTGTGAATCAGGAGCGAAAGGAAGCCTTCGCGCGGCAGGACCGGGAACGCCTGGAAGCGGAAGAGGCGGAGCGGGAGCGTTTGGTCATCGAGCAGCGCAGAAGGGAAGCGATCGAGCTGCGGCGGCAGGAGCTGCCTCAGCGGATCAACGCCCTGCGGCAGAAGCTGCAGGCCGACCAGGAGGAGCTGGCCAATCTCAAGGGACTGCTCTCCGGCATTCGCCGAGAGGAGCTGGCCTCGGAGATCTCCAAGGTGACCGTCTACATCAAAAACCTGCAAAAGCGCCTGGCCGAGCTGGAACGGAATTAGCCGGGCTGGGATCTGCCGGACATAAACGCACTCCCTTCCGCATAGACTGTGCGGAAGGGAGTGTGTTATTTATGGAATATCCCATTCAGTATCAAGGAAAAGAGATCGGCACCCTGACTGCCGCGGAGGACGGCCTCTATTGGCAGCTGACGGCCTGGTGCCGGCGGGAAGCTCCCGGGGTACAGCGGCTTTACGGGGTCTCCGGTCTGCGTTCGGAGGCCTTCGGCGTGCTGGGCCCGGCGGGAGATAACCTGCACCTGCACCGGCGCCTGTCCAGACACAGCTGTCCGAAGCTGCCGGAGCGCTGGATCATGGGCCGGGAACAGGAGGGCTTTCTGCCCTGGGTCGGAACCCTGGAGGATCAGCCGATCCCGGATGCCCTGCTGCGCACCGATCCCGAGGGGCAGACCCTGGCCCTTCCGGCGGACCTGGACCCCATGCCCCTGGCGGAATATGCCGCTCAAATGCAGCCCATGACCATCGCAGGCCGGGAGTACCTGACCCTGCGCCTCCGAAACGGCGTCCCGGAGGTGGAAGTATTGATGAGCAGGGAATAATTCTCAATTCTCAATTCTCAATTGCAGCTCCACCGGGCAGTGGTCTGAGCCGAAGATTTCCTGGTGAATATCCGTGGACAGGATCCTTTCCCGCAGCCGGTCCGAGACCACGAAATAGTCGATGCGCCAGCCCACGTTCTTCTCCCGGGCGGAGAACCGGTAGCTCCACCAGGAATACTGATCCGTGACGCCGGGGTGCTGCCAGCGCCAGGAGTCGGTGAAGCCGGCTTCCAGCAGCTCGCTGAACTTCCCCCGTTCCTCGTCGGAGAAGCCGGCGTTGCCCCGGTTGGTTTTGGGATTCTTGAGGTCGATCTCCTCATGGGCCACGTTCAGATCCCCGCAGTAGATCACGGGCTTCTCCGCGTCCAGCTTTTTCATGTATTCCCGCAGGGCGTCCTCCCACTGCATCCGGAAGTCGATGCGCTTGAGCCCGTCCTGGGCGTTGGGGGTGTAGCAGGTCACCAGGAAGAATTGCGGATACTCCAGAGTGATGAGGCGCCCCTCGTGGTCCAGCGCCTCCACTCCAACTCCATAGCGGACGGAGAGAGGTTTGTGCTTTGTAAAGACGGCGGTGCCGGAATAGCCCTTCTTTTCGGCGGAATACCAGAACTGCGCATAGCCCGGCAGCTCCAGCTCCAGCTGTCCGGGCTGCATTTTGGTCTCCTGCAGGCTGAAAAAGTCCGCGTCGAGACCCAAAAAGGCCTCCATGAAGCCCTTGCCCATACAGGCCCGCAGCCCGTTTACGTTCCAAGATATAAATTTCATATTCGTTCTCCTCTTGCCTGTTGCCTGTTGCCTCGTCGGAGCGGGGTACCGTGGCGATCAATGATCGCCGCTACCGGGCGGGCCTGATGCCTGATGCCTGTTGCCTGTTGCCTGTTGCCTCGTCGGAGCGGGGTACCGTGGCGATCAATGATCGCCGCTACCGGGCGGGCCTGATGCCTGATGCCTATTGCCTATTCCCTTTTCCCTGTATTATACCAAGAAACCCGGAAATTCGCAATACTCGTTATTGTAAAACAGCCCGGATTGTGATATAATAGTTCGGTATGAAAAAGATTAGAGTATTTTTCGCCGTGCTGGCCTGCAAGCTGGCCCGTGCGGCAATCCGGCTTCTGGGCCGGGGCGGCACCGACTTTCCCGGCCGGGTCGCTCTGAAAATCTGCCCTGATCTGCTCGGCCAGCTGGCAAAAACCGTCACGACGGTGATCGTGACCGGTACCAACGGTAAGACGACGACCTCCCGCATGATCGAACAGGCCTTCATCGACTCCGGAATCTCCTATTTTGCCAACAAAACCGGCGCAAATCTGATCAGCGGCATCACAGCGGAATTCGCGGTGCATTCCAAGCTCTCCGGCAAGTGCAAGTACCCCTGGGCGGTCATTGAATCCGACGAGGCGGCCTTCAAGCAGGTGGGCAAGCAGGTCAACCCCAAGGCGGTGGTGGTCACCAACGTCTTCCGGGACCAGCTGGACCGCTACGGCGAGGTCACCCATACCCTGAACAACATCCGCATCGGCCTGCAGGGCTGCAAGAACGCGGTGGTCTGTCTGAACGCCGACGATTCTCTGTCCGCCTCTCTGGCGGAGGAGCTCCCCAACGAGATCCTGTTCTACGGGGTCAACACCCCCATTTACAAGACCCGGGTGGAGGAGGTCTCCGACGCACCCTACTGCATCAAGTGCAAGAGCGAGTACGTCTACGACTACGTGACCTACGGCCATCTGGGGGGCTATCGCTGCCCCAAGTGCGGCTATGCCCGGCCCATGCCCCAGGTGGCGGTGGAGGAGGTTCTGGCCTCCGATACCGAGCACTCCGAGGTGGTTATCTCTCTGGACGGCAAGCGCTATGACGCCAACGTGAACCTCCCCGGCGGCTACAACATCTACAACGCCGTCTCCGCCATGGCGGCGGGGAAGGCCCTGGGGCTGGATCCCGCGGTGGTCAGCAAATCCCTGTCCCAGTTTGCCTGCGGCTTCGGCCGGATGGAGAAGTTCGACATCGACGGCCACAGCCTGCGTATGATCCTGATCAAGAATCCCGCGGGCTGCAACCAGGTTCTGAACTTCCTGACGGATGCCACCGAGCCCTTCCTGTTCGTGGCCTGTCTGAATGACCGGTCCTTCGACGGCAAGGACGTCAGCTGGATCTGGGACGTGGACTTTGAGCGGCTCACCGAGATGGGCGATCTGCTCACCGGTGTGTACGTCTCCGGCGTCCGGGCCGACGATATGGCTGCCCGCTTCAAGTACGCGGGGGTGCCCACGGAGAAGCTGCGGGTCATCAAGGACTATTCCGAGCTGCTGAAGGCCTGTCTGGCCCAGGATCGGCCCGTGTTCATCATGCCCACCTATACGGCCATGCTGGACCTGCGGGCCACGGTCAGCAAAAATTACGGCTTTAAGAATTTCTGGGAGTAAGGAGGACATATCATGGAATTGAAGATCTGTCACCTGTTCCCCGACGTTTTGAATCTATACGGCGACAGGGGCAACGTCACCTGTATGCAAAAGCGTCTGAACTGGCGGGGCATCGACGTGTCCGTGGAGGGAATCTCCATCGGCCGGAAGCTTCGGGCGTCTGATTATGATCTCTTCTTCATCGGCGGCGGTCAGGACTTCGAGCAGGAGGTGCTGCTGGCGGACCTGAAGGGGGAGAAGACCGCGGAGATCAAGGCTGCCATCGAGGACGGCAAGACCTTCCTCTGCATCTGCGGCGGCTACCAGATGTTAGGCCACTACTACAAGACCTGGGACGGCCAGCAGTGCGACTTCACCGGGGCCCTGGACCTCTACACCGTGGGCCACAAGGACCGGATGATCGGCAACTATATGTTCACCTGCGAGGAGCTGGGGGGCGTTACCGTGGTGGGCTTTGAGAACCACTCCGGCAAGACCTATCTGGGCGCCGGGCTGAAGCCCATCGGCAAGGTGCTCTCCGGCTATGGCAACAACGGGGAGGACGGCATGGAGGGCGCCCGGTACAAGAACGTCTTCTGCACCTATTCCCACGGCTGCCTGCTGCCCAAGAACCCGGTGCTGGCGGACCACATCCTCAAAACCGCTCTGGAGCGGAAATACGGCAAGGCGGAGCTGGCCCCTCTGGACGACGCCATCGAGCTGGCCGCCCACGCCTACATGGAAAAACGACTCTCGTCGCAGAAATAACGGAACGTAGGGGCCGATGCCCACATCGGCCCGGCAGAAACCCCATCGAAAGAACGTAGGGGCCGATGCCCACATCGGCCCGGCAGAAACCCCATCGAAAGGAAGCACCGCATTGATCGAATTTCTGAAGGTTCTGATCCTCGGCATTGTGGAGGGCATCACGGAGTGGCTGCCCATCAGCAGCACGGGACACATGCTGCTGGTGGATGAATTCCTGCGCCTCAACGCCTCGGAGGCCTTCAAGGAAATGTTCTTTGTGGTGATCCAGCTGGGGGCGATCCTGGCGGTGGTGGTGCTGTTCTGGCGGAAAATGTGGCCCTTCCGGACCCGGAAGGAACAGGGCCCCCTGTGGAAGCGGGAGACCGTCTCCGTCTGGCTGAAGGTCGTGGTGGCCTGTATTCCCGGCGCCATCGTGACGCTGCTGTTTGACGACTGGATCGAGGCCCACCTGACCACCCCGACGGTGATTGCCGCGGCCCTGATCTTCTACGGAATTGCGTTTATCATCGTGGAGCGCTGGAACAAGACCCGGCGGCCCCGGATTCGGAAGCTGGAGGACATTACATACCCTGCAGCTCTGCAGATCGGCCTGTTCCAGGTGCTGTCCATCATCCCCGGAACCTCCCGGTCCGGCTCCACCATCATCGGCGCCCTGCTGATCGGGGTCTCCCGGGTGGCGGCTGCGGAGTTCACCTTCTTCCTGGCGGTGCCGGTGATGTTCGGCCTGAGCTTTGTGAAGCTGGTGAAATTCGGCCTCCACTTCTCCGGCACGGAGCTGCTGATCCTGCTCTGGGGTATGCTCGTGGCCTTCCTGGTGTCTCTGGCGGTGATCCGGTTCCTGATGAACTATATCCGCAAGCACGATTTCCAGGCCTTCGGCCTCTATAGAATACTATTGGGTATTATTATTTTGGTTTACTTTTTACTTGCGAGGTAATAAATTATGAGCGATTGCACACACAACTGTTCCACCTGCGGCCAGGACTGCGCCTCCCGCACCGAGGAGAGCCTGCTGGCCCAGCTGAACCCCAAATCCAAGGTCCGTAAGGTCTATGCCGTGGTTTCCGGCAAGGGCGGCGTGGGCAAGTCCACCGTCACCTCCATGCTGGCTGTGGCCATGCAGAAGCGGGGCCACCGGGCTGCCATTCTGGACGCCGACATCACCGGCCCCTCCATTCCCAAGGCCTTTGCCCTGGACTCCACCGACGCCTACGAGGACGGTCTGCTGGCGCCTGCTGTCACCCGGACCGGCATCCAGGTCATGTCCCTGAACCTGCTGCTGGAGGACGAAACGGCTCCCGTGGCCTGGCGCGGCCCCGTGCTGGCCGGCGCGGTCAAGCAGTTCTGGACCGACGTGTACTGGGACAACGTGGACTATATGTTCGTGGATATGCCTCCCGGCACCGGCGACGTGCCCCTGACGGTCTTCCAGAGCCTGCCCATCGACGGCATCATTCTGGTGACCACGCCCCAGGACCTGGTCTCCATGATCGTCTCCAAGGCCGTGGGCCTGGCAAAGCTGATGAACATCCCCCTGCTGGGCATCGTGGAGAACTACGCCTGGCTGACCTGCCCCGACTGCGGGAAGAAGATCGAGGTCTTCGGCAAGTCCCACGTGGCGGAGATGGCGGAAAAGTATGACCTGCCTGTGCTGGCCAGCCTGCCCATCGACCCCATGGTGGCGGGCTTCATGGACGCCGGCGAGGCTGAGAGCATCGACGTGGGCGACCTGGAGGACGCGGTCAACCTGCTGGCCCGGTAAGAGCCATCGGCCGCCCGTGGACAGAGCGCCATGTAGGGGCGGCCATTGGCCGCCCGTGGACAGAGCGCCATGTAGGGGCGGCCATTGGCCGCCCGCAACAAGGTACTGCCAAGGGAATTAGTAATAAGGAATAAGTAAGAGGTAAGAAGCGCTGCCAAGGTGCTTCTTACCTCTTGTTCCTTATTCCTTGATAATGACCTTGACGTGTCCGCTCTCCTGGGCGTCCTCCAGCATCCGAAACAGCCGGTCAGCGTAATCCCCCAGCCGCTCCCGGAGCAGCGCCTCATGCTTGACAGTGATGATCCGGTCCTTGCCGGGCTCTGTCAGAACGTCATAGACCGCGTCCAGATTTTTACCGCAGCTTTCCGGGAGGTTGAGCTTTTTCCGCAGCAGCAGGTGCAGAGAATCCCGGTCTGTAACCCGTTTTCCATTGATGGTGGCGCGCATTGTCAATCACCTCCGTACAGCAGCTCAAAGGATTCGTAGTGATCGCCGGTGTAGTAGATCAGCCCGTCGTTGGAGAAGACGATGCGCTTGGCCCCCCGGGAGTTCCGCCCGGCGGTGTCGATGTCGCATTCGGTCCAGGTTCTGCCCTTGGCGTCGGGCAGCAGGCCCTCGTAGTTGCCGAAGCGGCTGCCGCCGATGCTCTTGCCGGGGGCGTAGGGCTCCAGAGAGCCGCCGGGCCAGCCCAGCTTCTCGGCGTCCTTTTTGGTAATGTAGTTTCCGGGCAGGTGGCCGTAGAGGTGGATGTAGAGGGCGACCTCCTCCTTGGAGTCATACCAGCCGTCCTCGTCCAGCGTCGGCTCCTCGGCCTCGGTTTCCGGGGCCTCGGTCTCAGGCGCCTCGGTAACGGCCTCGGTCGTCGGAACGGGCTCCTCCTCCGGCGCTTCTGTCTCCGGAGCGGGGGCCTTCGTGGGGATCTGGGTCGCTTCCTCAGATACGATGATCAGCTCCGCGTCCGTGGAGGGCGTGGCGTTTGTTTGCGCCGTCCGAGCCGACGAACATGCGGCTAGACCCAGCAGCAGGAACAGGGTCAGAAACAGGCTGAGTGCTTTTTTCAGCATTGGCCTCATCTCCTTTTGCGTGATTTGCCTGTATTATACCAGCCCCCGGCCGAAAAAGCAAGAAAAACCCGCTCCCTTCGGAGCGGGTCAGGCAGTCAAAATAGCTGAAAAGTGAAAGTCGCGATATCGTTCAAATCGGGATTTGGCGGGCTGACATTGCGAACGCTGCGTAGGGCGGGCTGACCTCAGCCCGCCGCGATGACATTCTGCGTTTCGGCGGCGGCCTGGGGTCAGGCCGCCCTACGCAGGAATGCTACAAATCCTGGGTTTCCGCCTGTTTCGGATTACTTCTTCAGGAAGGACTTGCAGTCTGTGCACTGGTCCTCGGTGGGGTTGGCCTCATGGGTGCCCACAAGAATGCTGTCCAGCGCGCAGTAGTTCTCGCCCTGGCAATGATGGGCACACTGCTGCACGGTGCAGGCGATACAGTGGTTGGGATTGTCGTGACGGTTCATCCGGGATCCTCCTTTCTCAGAAAAAGACTTTGGGCAGCATGCCGTGCGCGGCATGCTGCCCTGTTAGCTTTTGCAAAAGACGGAAGATTATACCTAAATCAATGCACGCCCGGGAGACTCGGAAGCGTCTGATCGGATTCCGACGGAGTATCGTCTTCCGAAGCGGGGGTGGTTGGATTAACGGCGGTCGCCGTCGTAGGATGGGGTGCGTAATAGGGCAGAGCCTCCGGCCGGAAGAACCGGCTGTATTGGACCCGCTGATTCTGATCGTCGATTTCGATCTGATACAGGAGGCCGTCGAAGGTCAGCTCGTAGCAGGTGTGTTTTTTGGAGGGGCTGAAGGAGGAAAGATGCAGCCGCTTGATCCGGTTTACCTCGGAATAGTAGTCGTTCAGCGTATAGCTGACGGTGATCCGCTCCGCAACCGTTTCTCCGCTGCGATACAGGAGATAGTCGGTGATGTCGCCGGTCAGCGTCGCCGGGAACAGCCGCTTGGAGCCTGCCATGAACTGCGCGGCGTCGAAGTTGGCGGCATAATCCGTCACAAGACCGGGCCGGGCATCGGGCTCCTCCGGCTCCGTTTCCGGATGGGGGGCATAGGCAGGCAGAGAATCCACCTGCACAAACCGGCGGTAGAAGATCTGGTGGGTTTCGTCGTTGAGATCCACCTGGTACAGACAGTCCTCCGTGGGCAGCTCATAGCAGTACCGTTCCTCATCCAGCTTGAAGCCGGAGAGCCCCATGCGCTGGATCCGTCGCTGTTCGGTGTAGAAGGGAGCCAGCTCGTAGGTGACGGTGACGATCTCCGCCTCCAGGGGGCCGTCCCGATACAGCCGATAGCCGGTGACGGTTCCGGTGACAGGGTCCGGGAACAGCTGCTCCTCCGGGGTCAGGAACCGGGAGGCGTCAAAATCCGCTTCATAGTCGGAGAGGGCTTCGGTGTAGGTGTAGGCCAGGGGCCGCAGCGCCTGCCGGAAGCAGAGCCCGCAGACCGCCAGCAGCACCAGGGCGCCGGCCGCCGGAATCAGAAGCTTCCAATAGGCTTCCTTTATATTGAACAAAATGTATTCCGCGGCCACCACCGCAAAGGCGGCGCAAAGGAGCCCTGCTGCCAGGAAGCAGAGCGTCTTCAGCCGGATCTCCGACAGGGCCAGGTGCAGATGGGGAAAGCGGAGAGAGGCCCTGCAAAACAGGACCAAGCCCACGACCCCAGCCAGGAGGATCAGAGGGAAGAGTATTGCTTTTGTAATGAACGCAGCCTTCTTCATCGGCGGTTCCTCCTTGGGTTCAGACAATAGGCAACAGGCAATAGGCAACAGGCAACGACGAGGCAACAGGCATCAGGCATCAGGCCCGCCCGGTAGCGGCGATCATTGATCGCCACGGTACGCCGCTCCGACGAGGCACCAGGCAATAGGCAACAGGCAATAGGCAATAGGGACTAGGGAACAGGGAACAGGGTCGGAGTTTTGCAAATTGCTATTTGCAAAACACAATCATTCTCAATTGTCAATTCTCAATTCTTAATTCTCAATTGCCTTACCCTCTGGGGGCCCGGACCTCCAGCAGCTTCTGCTTCAGCTCGCCCTCGATCTTGCGGAGCTCCACCTCGGCGGCGGCCCGCGTGCTGCAGGGTCTCGATGTCCACGATGGAGCGCTCGGATTCCTTGGCGGTCTCGATGGTGGCGGTCTTGAGCTTGTCGGCGTTCTTCTTCAGCAGCTCGTTGGTCATGTCGGTGACAGCCTTCTGGGCCTCCATGGCCTTCTGGCTGTGGTCAATGCCCAGGGCCAGGACCATCTGGCTCTTCCACAGGGGGATAGTGTTCACGAGAGAGGACTGGATCTTCTCGGACATCAGGGTGTCGTTGTTCTGGAGCAGGCGGATCTGGGGACCCATCTGGATGGAGACCATCCGGGTCAGCTCCAGGTCGTGGAGCTTCTTCTCGAAGCGCTGGCACATGTTCTCATAGTCGTTGGCCTTCTGGGCGTCCTCGGCCAGACCGGTCTGCTCGGCCTTGCTCCGCAGCTCCACCAGCGTGGTGCTCCGCTCCTGGGCCAGCTTCTCTCTGCCGGCCAGGATGTACATGGTGAGCTGCTTGTAGTAGTCCAGATTCTTGTCATACATCTGGTCCAGCACCACCACGTCCTTCATCAGGGTCCGCTGGTGATCCTCCAGCTGATGGGAGATCTTGTCCACGTTGTTGTTGGCCTTGTCATAGCGGGCCTTGAGGGTTTCGATCTTGTTGCCGGCCTTCTTGAACAGGCCCAGGAAGCCCTTCTTCTCCTCCTCGGCGTTGAAGCCCTTGAGCTCCACCACCAGAGAGCCGATCATTTCGCCCACCTCGCCCAGGTCCTTGGACCGGACGGAGGCCAGAGCCTGTTCGGAGAAATCCGCCACGTTCTTCTGAGCGCCTGCGCCGTACTCGATGGAGAGGTTGGGGTTGGTGATGTCGATCTTTTGGGCAAACTCGTGGACCACCTTCTGTTCAGCCTCGGTGAGCAGGCTGTAATCGGGGCCGGCCTCGGGGGCCTTCTCCTCCACCTTGGCCAGATCCATCACGGGAACGGCCTCAAAGCCGGGGACAGCGGCGGGCGCTTCCTGCTCCAGGGTGGGAGCCGCGGGAGCTGCCTCGGGCTTCTTCTCCTCGGCGGGAGCGGGATTGAAATTCATTTCGGGAATGTTTTCCATGAAAATGCCTCCTTTTCTGTATGGGGAATACCTATCATTTCTATTTTATCCTAAAACTCTGTACAAGTCAAGAATTGGGAAGTTGACTTCGGGAAAATAATTGATTATAATGTCCGTGATATGTAAAAAACTGGAGGAATTCCCTATGATCAAGGTTTCACCGTCCATTCTGTCCGCCGATTTTGTCAACCTGGAGCGGGATATTCGCGTCCTGGCGGAGCAGGGAGCCGATTACGTCCATGTAGACGTCATGGACGGCGCCTTTGTTCCTAACATCACCATCGGAATTCCGGTGGTGGCGGCTATCCGCCGGATCACGAAGCTGCCTCTGGACGTGCACCTGATGATCGAACGGCCCATCCGCTACGTGGAGGACTTCTGCAAGGCCGGCGCGGACATTCTGACCCTCCATGTGGAGGCGGACACCGCGGCCAATACCCGGGCCGCCCTGGAGAAGATCAAGGCCCTGGGCGTGACCCCTGCGGTCTCCGTCAAGCCCAATACCCGGGCCGAGGCGGTGCTGCCCTTCCTGGATCTCTGCGGCCTGATCCTGGTGATGACCGTGGAGCCCGGCTTCGGCGGCCAGAGCTTCATGGAGGACATGATGCCCAAGCTCCGGCAGATCCGCGCCTGGATCGACGAGAAGAATCCCTGCTGCGAGCTGGAGGTAGACGGCGGCGTGAACGCCAAAACCGCCAGAATTTGCCGGGAGAACGGCGCCAACGTGCTGGTTGCCGGCAGCGCCTGGTTCAAGGCAGCCGATCCCGCCGCCTTTGGACGGGAATTGAAAGCGTGAGCACGCAGCGAAAGGGCATGCCGCAAAACGCGGAGGACGGTGCCCCTGCGGGCGGTAAGGCCCCCGATTCTGTCATTGCGAGCCAGTGCGCACACTGGCGCGGCAATCCGTCTTCCGCGTCCCCTGCTGTCTCTCTGAACGTCCTGTACTGCGATTGTGCGATTCTGATCTGCGAAAAGCCTTCCGGGGTACTTTCGGAGCGGGGCAGCGGAGCCAATCTGCCGGAGCTGGCAGCCCTGTGGCTGAGTGCCCGAGGCGAAGCGCCCGCGATTCTGACAGTCCACCGGCTGGACAAGCCCGTTGCCGGGCTGATGGTCCTGGCCCGGACCCATGAGGCCGCGGGCAGTCTGATTGCCCAGATCGCGGCCCACAGGACGGAAAAGGAATACCTGGCGGTGGTGCGGGGGATCCCGGCGGAGCAGGAGGCCCTTTGGGAGGACCTGCTCTTTCACGACAGCCGGGTGAACAAGACCTACGTGGTCAAGCGTCCCCGGAAGGGGGTTCGTCCTGCGAAGCTGCGCTACAGGACCTTGCAGACGGTTCAAACCCCGGAGGGGCCCCTGACCCTGGTCCGGGTGACCCTGCTGACGGGCCGGACCCATCAGATCCGGGCCCAGTTCTCCTCCCGGGGCCTTCCCCTGTACGGGGACGTCCGTTACGGAAGCCCCGCCAGGGAGACCCTGGCCCTGTTTTCCTGCCGGCTGTCCTTCGACCACCCGGAAACCGGGGAACGAATGACCTTCTCCCTGCGTCCCGAAGGCGCTCCCTGGAATTTGTTTGAAGAATAAACCAGAATATCGAAAGGGGTATCTCTATGATCAATCAAGCCATTGCGTCCCTCGTTCAATACGCCGTCAACAAGGGCCTCATCGCCGAGGAGGACCGGGCCTATTCCGTCAACGCCCTGCTGGAGCGGCTGCATCTGGACAGCTTTGAGCAGCCGGAAACGCTTCTGGATAAGCCTGTGAATGAACTTCTGGACATTCTTACCGACTATGCCTGCGCCAACGGCCTGTGTGAGGACGACATCACCCTCAGAGACATCTTTGATACCGGTCTGATGAGCTGCCTGACGCCCCGACCCTCCGAGGTTCGCAGAAGCTTCCGGGAAAAATATGCCCGCTCCCCCAAGGAGGCCACGGACTGGTACTACGCCATGAGCAAGGCCACCAACTACATCCGCTGGGACCGGATCGAGAAAAACATGGTCTGGAAGGCCCCCACGGAATACGGAGATCTGGACATCACCGTGAACCTGTCCAAGCCCGAGAAGGCCACCACCACCGGCGCTGCCTTCAAGGCCGCCAAGCAGGCGGGCGCTACCTACCCCAAGTGCCTGCTCTGTGTGGAGAACGAGGGCTACGCCGGCCGGTATAACCACCCTGCCCGGCAGAACCACCGGATCATCCCCATGGAGCTGGACGGGGAGCAGTGGTATTTACAGTATTCCCCCTACGTCTATTATAATGAGCACTGCATCGCCTTTTCCGGCGAGCACAGCCCCATGAAGATCGACGAGCATGCCATCCGGCAGCTTCTGGACTTTGTGACGGTCTTCCCCCACTATTTCATGGGCTCCAACGCGGACCTGCCCATCGTGGGTGGTTCCATCTTCACCCACGCCCACTTCCAGGGCGGCGGCTACACCTTCGCCATGGCAAAGGCCCCGGTGGAGACGCCTTTGACCTTCAAGGGCTTTGAGAACGTGGAGGCCGGCATTGTCAAATGGCCCATGAGCGTGATCCGCATCAAGGGCAGCGATAAGAATGAACTGGCGCTGCTGGCAGCGAAGATCCTGCGGCTCTGGCGTGGCTACACCGACGAGAGCGCCTATATCTTTGCCGAAACCGAGGGCACGCCCCACAGCACCATCACGCCCATTGCCCGCCGCCGCGGCGAGGACTATGAGCTGGATCTGGTGCTGCGGAACAACATCACCACCGAGGAGCTGCCCTTGGGCGTCTATCATCCCCATCCCGAGCTGCACCACATCAAGAAGGAGAACATCGGCCTCATCGAGGTCATGGGTCTGGCGGTGCTGCCGCCCCGGCTGAAGCCGGAGCTGGCCCGGGTCCGGGAGCTGATCCTCTCCGGCGGCGATCTGCGGGCGGACCCGCTGACCGAAAAGCATGCCGACTGGGCCGAGGAGCTGAAGACCCGTTATACCTTCACGCCCGAAAACGCGGAGGAGATCATCCGTACCGAGGTGGGCCTGGTCTTTGCCAAGGTCCTGGAGCACGCCGGCGTCTATAAGCGCAGCGCCGAAGGCAAGGCCGCCTTCCTGCGCTATGTGGATTATGTAAACAATCATTAAGAGAAACCTTACCCGGGGACGACGATGCTTCCTGTGCACCTATACCGCCCCCATACAGGAGAATACCATGTTGGATCACATTACCATCGAAAACGGCGCGCCCGCCAATCTCGCGGAAAGAACGGCGCGGGAAAGCCGCTGCTATGCATTTTTAGACAAGCTCGGCGTGGTCTACCGCCGGGCGGACCATGAAGCGGCCGCTACCATGGAGCTTTGCCGGGAGATCGAAAAGAGCCTGGGCTGCCCCATCTGCAAAAATCTGCTGCTGACCAACCGCCAGCAGACCGACTTCTATCTGCTGCTGATGGAAGGAGAGAAGGTCTTCAAGACCAAGTACCTCTCCAAGGCTCTGGGCTGTGCCCGGCTGAGCTTCGCCACCGACGAGCAGATGCTGCAATTAGTTGACATAATGCCTGGCTCCCTCTCCGTGCTGGGCCTGATGAACGACCCGGATAAGAAGGTCCGGCTGGTCATCGACAAGCCGGTGCTGGAGCAGCCGGAGATCGGCTTCCACCCCTGCCTGAACACCTCCACGCTGGCGGTCAGCATGGGCGACTTCACCAGCACGATCCTGCCGGCCCTGCGCCACGAACCGACCGTGGTGGAGCTGCCCGTCGAGGAACTGTAGGGGCGCTCATTGAGCGCCCGCCGACACGCTGTTCGCATCAATTGATAATTGAAAGTTGAAAATTGAAAATGGTGGTATTTTGCAAATTGCTATTTGCGAAATGAAAATCATTTACAGATAGCAGAAGGAGGCTGTTATGGGCACCGGAACTCTGATCACCGCAATCGCTGTGTTTCTTCTGGCGGGCGGCCTGTTCTTTCTTGGTGGCCGCCAACTTCTGGAACGCGGCTATCTTTTCAACAACGCCTGGATCTACGCCACAAAAAAAGAACGGGAGTCTATGAATAAAAAGCCCTATTACCGGCAGTCCGGCATCGTGTTCTGTCTCTTGGGGCTTCTGTTCACGGTCATCGGCCTGCACGCAATCCTGCAGGACAGCAGGCTGTTTTGGCTGGAGTCCGCGCTTTCTGTCGGAGCCGTCGCCTATGCCATTGTCTCCACCCTTCGGATCATGAAGGAGAACGAGACAGATCCAAAACCGAGGAGCTGAATGGCCCTTCTGTTTTCGTTCTTCAGTTTTCCATGATTCCCACGCAGGATCGCCCTTCGGGCGATTGTTTGCTCCGCAAACCGGACAAGCAAGGCTTGTCCCTACATCCGCGCTTGGAGGTGATACCATGGTCACAGGCCGCTTTGCTCCCTCTCCCTCCGGGAAGATGCACCTGGGGAATCTGTTTTCCTTTCTCATGGCCTGGTGCTCCGTGCGGAGCGTCGGGGGCGAGCTGGTGCTGCGAATGGAGGACCTGGACCCCCAGCGGACCTCGGCGGAATTCGCCGCGATGATCCGCCGGGACCTGCTGCGCTTCGGCCTGGACTGGGATCGGGAGGTCCCTTGCCAGTCCACCCGGAGCCCCGCCTATGACGCAGCCTTTGCAAGGTTAGAGGCGATGGGCCTCATCTATCCCTGCTACTGCTCCCGGGCGGAGGTCCACGCGGCCTCGGCCCCCCACCTGGGCCAGAGCGAGTTCGTCTACGCCGGCACCTGCCGGAGCCTGACCCCGGCCCAGCGGGCCGCCAAAAAGCGCCTGCCCGCCTGGCGGCTGCGGGTGCCGGAGGCGGAATGGACCGTCCACGACGGCCTCCAGGGGGACTATACCGAGCTTCTGAGCCGGGACTGCGGGGATTTCGTGGTCCGCCGGGCCGACGGAGTCTACGCCTATCAGCTGGCCGTGGTGGTGGATGACGGGGAAAACGGCGTCACCCAGGTGGTCCGGGGCCGGGATCTGCTGGCCTCCGCCCCAAGACAGAAGTACTTGTTCTCCCTGCTGGGGAAGCCCGCCCCGGAATACATCCACGTCCCCCTGCTGCTGGCCCCGGACGGACGAAGGCTCAGCAAGCGGGACGGGGACCTGGACCTGGATACCCTGCTGGGCCGCTATAAGCCCGAGGAGATCATCGGCGCCCTGGCCCACGCCGCCGGGCTGATCGACAAGAAGGAAGCCGTTTCCGCAAAGGAGCTGGCCGCCATTTTCGACTGGCGCAGGGTGCGGAAAGAGGATATATTCCTCTCAATTCAGCCGTAGGGACGAGCCGCGCTCGTCCGGCATTCGGAACGAATGCAATTTGCCGCAAGGCAAATCACAGCGAACGCACCGTATATCTCATCGCCCTCCGGGCAATCGTTTGCTTCGCAAACGCGGACAAGCAATACCCATGAAGGGCACAGGTGCTTGTCCCTGCACGCATTATCCGGAACAACTCGTCAAACCGGCGGGCAGATTGCCCGCGCTACATATCAACTTAGGAGAAACAACCATGGACAACATCAAGCTCGCCAATCTGCTTTTCCCCGACGTGACTCTGACGCCGGAGGATCTGGAAGTGAAATACCCGCCCCGGGAGCTGCCCGAGGGCGCCCGGGTGACCCGGTTTGCCCCCTCTCCCACGGGCTATCTGCACATCGGCGGCCTTTTCGGCGCTCTGACGGACGTGCTGGTGGCCAAAGCCTCCAAGGGCGTCAGCTACCTCCGCATTGAGGACACCGACAAGAAGCGGGAGATCGACGACGGCGTCTCCGCCATCATCAAGGGCTTCGACGCCTTTGGGGTGGAATTCACCGAGGGCGTCACCGGCTTCGGCACCGAGAAGGGGGACTACGGCCCCTATACCCAGAGCCAGCGGGTCTTCATCTACCACGCCGTTGCCAAGCGGCTGGTGGAGGAGGGCAAGGCCTATCCCTGCTTCTGCACCGCCGAGGAGCTGACTGCGCTCCGGGAGCAGCAGGAGACCGACGGGGCCGCCATCCGGGGCTACTTCGGCAAGTACGCCAAGTGCCGCTGCCTGAGCTGCGAACAAATAGAAGAGAACCTTGCCGCAGGGAAGTCCTGGGTCCTGCGTTTCCGCTCCGAGGGCGACGAAAACAAGCGCATCACCTTCGAGGACCTGATCCGGGGCAAGATCGAAATGCCGGAAAACATCATCGACGAGGTGCTGCTGAAGTCCGACGGCATCCCCACCTACCACTTTGCCCACGTCTGCGACGATCACTTCATGCGGACCACCCATGTGATCCGCGGGGAGGAGTGGTTGTCCTCCGTGCCCAAGCACATCGCCATGTTCAAGGCCTGCGGCTACAAGGTTCCCAAGTACGTCCACACGGCCCAGGTGATGAAGCTGGACGACGAGACCGGTGACAAGCGCAAGCTTTCCAAGCGGAAGGACCCGGAGGCCGCCGTCAGCTACTTCGTGGAGAAGGGCTTCCCCAGGGAGGCCGTTATCGAGTACCTGCTGACCCTGCTGAACTCCAACTTTGAGGACTGGCGCCGGGCCAACCCCGCCGCAGACGCCATGGACTTTCCCTTCAACCTGAAGAAAATGGGTGCCTCCGGCTGCCTGTTTGATCTTCTGAAGCTCACGGACGTCAGCAAGAACGTGATCTCCAAGATGAAGGCTCCGGACATCTACGCCCGGGTGGCTGCCTGGGCCAGGGACTACGCGCCGGACTATTATGAAACCTTCACCGCCGATCCCGCCTTCTCCACAGCGATTCTCAACATCGACCGGGAGGTGCCCAAGCCCCGGAAGGATCTGGCCAAGTGGGACGAGGTTCCCGCCTATCTGTCCTATTTCTTTGCCGAGCCGGAGATCGACCCGCGACTTCTGCCGGAGCGGGTGAGCCGGGCCGACGCCAAGGCCATCCTGGCGGCCTATCAGCCGGTCTATGATCCCGCCGAGGACAAGGACGCCTGGTTTGCCCGGCTCAAGAGCCTGTGTCCCGACCTGGGCTTCTGCCCGGAGGTCAAGGCGTACAAGCAGAACCCCGAGGCCTATAAGGGCCACGTGGGTGACGTGTCCTCCGTGGTGCGGCTGGCTGTCACCGGCCGGACCAACACCCCGGATCTGTGCACCATCATGCAGCTGCTGGGTCGGGAGCGGGTTCTGACCCGCCTGCAGGCTGCCGCAGCGGTGTTCTGAGCCTTTGCTCCGGCATGTGACGACAGATGACAATCGAACCGGCCTGCCGCCCCGGTGGGCCGGTTATAATTTTTCCGCAGTACATTTCTTTTTCTGCAAAAAAGATTGAAAATATCTGGATACTGTGTTATAATACGACGGATTATGACAAAGAGAAGCAGGAGAAAGCTTTCTTATGAAAACTGCTGTAAATACCGCCCTCAAAAGCGGACTGCATGCTGCGAGAGAAGACGTCATCGCGGCCCGGAAGTGTAAAAATATCAACGACCCCATCGACACCTATGTGGTGGACTATGTGGCGATGGTCTTTTCGAAGCTGTTCATCATGCTGCATATCATCCCCAATGCCATTACCATGCTGTCCATGGCCTGCGGCGTCAGCGGCGGCATTCTGCTCTGCATGAAGCCCCTGTATCTGAACCTGATCGGCCTGGGTCTGGTGATCCTGGCGGCGGTGTTTGACGCCTGCGACGGTCAGGTGGCCCGGATGACCAAGCATTTCAGCCGCCTTGGCCGGATGCTGGACGGGCTCAGCGATGCCACCGGATATTTCACCCTCTATCTGGCCTGTGTGATCCGGCTGCTGCCTCGCAGTCCCTTTGCCCGGGCCGGCTGGTGGTACGCCTTTGTGATCCTGTTGGGTCTGGCGGATTATTTGCTGTATATCCGTCAGTGCCAGCTGCCGGACTATTTCAAGAATCTGCACATGTATATGCTGGACGATTCCATCCACACCGACCTGACCCGGGCCAAGGACGTGAAGGCGGAGGCCCAGGCAGCGAAGAAGGGCAGCTTCGACCACTTCTCCCTGTGGTGCTATTACCTCTACACAATCACCCAGGAGAAGCGGGCGCCCCAGACCCAGAAGCTGCTGGATGCCATTGAGCAGAAGGGCAAGACCCCGGCGTTGTGCGACGCCTTCTATGAAAAGAGCAAGGTCTACGTACTGCTGACGAATCTTTTGACCTTCAACCTGCGGACCATCGTGCTCATGATCGGTATTTTCCTGCATCTGGAGCTGATCGGTATGCTCTTCGTCATCGTGGTTCTGGAGCCGATCCGCTGGATATTACTGCGCAAATATGAAAACCTGAGCCGCAGTCTGCTGCCGATGCTCCGGTGACAGAACGGAGAACCGAGCCCCGGCGGACTCGGTTCTCCGTTTTTCAGTCCTGCGCAAAAACTGCTTATTGGGAGGATAACATGGGAACAGAACTGGAATGGAAGCTGGCAGTCCCGGAAATTGCCCTGCTGGATCAAATTGCTGCCTGGGAGCCGCTGCAGCCGCTGCTGGCAGAGCCCTTCAGAGAATACGAAATGCGGACCACCTATTATGATACCCCGGACCGGAAATTTGCAGACCGCCACATGACGGTCCGCTGCCGCCGGGAAAACGGGGAAGCTGTCGTCTGCGTCAAAGCCCCCTTGCCGGAGGCCGGGGATCCGAGCCTGCACGGGGAGTGGGAGACCGCGGGGGAGGATCCGCTGCAGGCGCTGCCGGAGCTGGTGGCTGCCGGGGCGCCCCGGATGCTGCTGGAGGCGGAGGCGCTGAGACCGGTCTGCCGGGCGGCCTTCCACCGCAGAGCGGTCCTGCTTCGGTTCCCGGATGCTTCCGTCTGTGAGCTGGCCTTGGACTGCGGCGCGCTGTTTGGGGCAGCGGAGGAGGAACCCCTCTGCGAACTGGAGCTGGAGATGAAAGCCGGGGATCCGGCCGCCGCCAGGGCGCTCTATGCCGGGCTTTCCGCCCGGTTCGGGCTGGAGCCCCAGCCTCTGAGCAAATATGCCCGGGCAAAGGCCCTGGGCTGAAGCCGAATATTTTCGGAAATCCCATTTTTCCTATTGTGCTTTTTGGTTTCTTAAGGTATAATAATGCGAGTGCGTAGAGTGCTGATCGTGCTGTGTAAGGATTCGAGTTGATTATGACCATGAAAAAACTGAGGAAATTCTGGGACTGGTTCATACCGGGCTATGCCCGGCTTCCGCTGCTGATCGTCCTGCTGTTCAATTTCTTTGCGTTTTATCTGCCGAAGGTCCTGACGCCGATTTTGAATCTGCACACGATCCATACCGCGCTGGATGATAAAATTCCGCTGGTTCCCGGGTTTATTTTCGTCTACGTGCTGGCCTTTGCCCAGTGGGGCTTCGGCTATATCATCATTGCCAGGGACTGTCGGGAGCGCTGCTATCGCGTTCTGTCCGGGGAGCTGATCTCCAAGGCGATGAGCATGTTGGTCTTTCTGTTCTACGCCACCCGAATGGACCGGCCGACGGTGGAGGTTCACGACTTCACCACCTGGTTCCTGGCCTTTATCTACCGGATGGACACCCCCATCAATCTCTTCCCCTCGCTCCATTGCCTGGAGAGCTGGCTTTGCTTCCGAGGGGCCATCGGGCTCAAGCGGATGCCCCGGTGGTATACCTGGTTCCAACTTGTGTTCACGCTGTTGGTGTTTGCCACGGTGCTGCTGGTGAAGCAGCATGTCTGGCCGGACATTCTGGGCGGCGTCGCCTTTGCGGAGCTGGGCCAGCTGCTGGGCCGCCTGTTCAAGGCCGACCGGCTGTTGGCCAAAACAGATCGTTCTCTAAGGAGTCATGCATGAATAAGAAAAACGACGGGCCTGTCGGCGGGCGGAAACGGTTCCTGTGGAGCCTGCTTTCGCTGGCCATCGCAGCCCTTTCCGTCTGGGCGGTAACGAGCCAGGCGAAGGGATTTTCGCCCAAGAATTTTTCTGAATACATCGACCAGAACAATCCCTGGTGGCTGGCAGCCGCCGCGGTGACCATGCTGGCCTATATCGTGCTCAACGCCATGATGGTGGACTGTCTGCTGAAGGGCTTCGGGTTCCGTCAGAGCTTCCCGAAGAATATCTCCTACGCTGCGGCGGACATCTACTTTTCCGCAATCACTCCCTCCGGCACCGGCGGCCAGCCGGTGGAGGGCTATCTGATGGTGAAGGACGGCATCCCCGGGGTGATTTCCACCGTGGTGATGATCACAAATCTCCTGTTCTACACCATGGCCATCGTCCTGCTGGGGGCCCTGGGGCTGATCCTTCGCCCCAGCTCCTTCCTGCGATTCGGGGTTTTCTCCCGGATCCTGATCGTCATCGGCATTTTGATCCAGCTGACCCTGTCCACGTTCTACGCCCTGCTGCTCTGGAAAAAGCGGCTGATGCGCCATATTTGCGACTGGTTTTTGCGGGTGCTGGCCAAGCTGCACATGATCCATAACCTGGAAAAGAAGCAGGAGAAGCTCTACGCCACCATGGAACGGTACGGCGAGGCCACCGAGCTGCTCAAGGGCAAACGGAAGCTGATGGCCCGGGGGCTGATTCTGAACGTGCTCCACCGGGCCTGCCAGATCCTGGTGACGGTGTTCTGCTTCCTGGCCGGCGGCGGCTCCTGGAAAATGGTGCCGGACCTGTTTGCCATGCAGAGCAACGTGGTGCTGGGGGCCTACTGCATCCCGATTCCGGGCTCCATGGGCGTCACCGACTATATGATGCTGGACGGCTTCTCCTCCATGGGCATGACTGAGGCCCGCTGCGCCAACCTGGAGCTGCTGTCCCGTGGCCTGTCCTTCTATATCTGCATTCTGCTCTGCGGCATCATCGTGCTGATGAAATATGCTATCATCCGATTCAGGAGAGAGAAAAAATGATCGGCTTTTTTGATTATACGGTCATCCTGACCTATCTTTCCCTGCTTTCCGCAGGCCTGGGCGTGCTGGTCTCCCTCCACGGAGACGGGCATCCCTACTGGGGCGTTGCCTTCCTGCTGATCAGCGGCCTGTGCGACGCCTTCGACGGAAAGGTGGCCCGGGTCAAAAAGGACCGGACCGAGGAACAGATGAAATTCGGAATTCAGATCGATTCTCTGTCGGACCTGGTGGCCTTCGGGGTGCTGCCGGTCTGTATCGGCATGGCCATGCTGCGACGGTCGACCCTGCTGACGGAGCAGAAGGTGATTGCCTGGACGCTGGCCGGCGTGATGCTGCTGTATCTGCTGGCAGCCATGATCCGGCTGGCCTATTTCAACGTCATGGAAGAGGAGCGGCAGAAGAAGGAAAAGGGAGTCCGCAGAGTCTACATCGGCCTGCCGGTCACCTCTGCCGCCCTGATTTTCCCCACGGTGCTGCTGTTCCAGTTCATTCTGAAGAACGTGGACATCACCCCGATCTATTTCGGCGTTGCTCTGCTTTGCGGCGTGCTGTTTCTGTCCAGGATCAGCATCGGCAAGCCCAGCCTCAAGGGCATCCTGGTCATGGTAGCCCTGGGGACGGTGGAATTTCTGATTATGACGCTGCTGCATTTTATGAACCGATAACCCATCCGGCGCAGGGCGGAAGCCCTGCGCCTGCTGTATTATACGAATACTTGACCGGAAGGGAGGTGCCGTCGTGGCCCAACAGGAACGAGTCCTGCGTTTTTTATACCATACTGTCCCGGGGCGGATGCTGCTGCGCCCCTTGACGAGCCGGGGCCTCTCTGCCCTGGCTGGCCGTTTTTTGGATACCCCGCTGTCCAAGCCCCTGATCAAGCCCTTCCTCCGGGCAGGGAAGATCGACCTGGGGGACTATCTGCCGGAGGACTACCGCTGCTTCAACGACTGCTTTACCCGGCGGATCCGCCCGGAGCTGCGGCCCATTCCGGCGGAGGAAGCGGCGCTGATTTCACCCTGTGACGGCCGGCTGACGGCGTACCCCATCACGGGAGATACGGTGCTGCCCATCAAGCAGAGCCGCTACACGATCTCGGGCCTTCTGGGCAGCGAGAAGCTGGCCCGCCCCTTCCGGGACGGGCTGTGTCTGGTGTTCCGGCTCTGTGTGGACGATTACCACCGCTATTGCTGCTTTGACAGCGGCACTAAGAGCGCCAATATCTTCCTGCCCGGGAAGCTCCATACGGTCCGGCCGGTAGCCCTGGCTGCAGGCCCGGTGTTCACCGAGAACTGCCGGGAATTCACCCTGATGAAGACCGAGCATTTCGGCCTGGCCGCCCAGATCGAGGTGGGGGCCCTGCTGGTGGGAAAGATCGAGAACTACCGGGGAGCAGGACCCATGACCCGAGGCCAGGAAAAGGGCCGCTTTCTCTACGGCGGCAGCACGGTTGTCCTGCTGCTGCGGAAGGGTGCGGCCACCCTCCGCCCTGACCTTCTTGCCGCGTCCGAAACAGGTGCGGAGACCCGGGTCCGGATGGGCGAACAGATCGGCTGGGCGGCGGGCTTTGGCCCGGAGGCCGGAAAGGAGACCCAATGCGCAGTATAACGGTTCTCGCCATGGGGAAGCTCAAGGAAAAATTCTATATCCAGGCGGTGGAGGAATATACCAAGCGCCTGTCCGGCTATTGCAGGTTTCAATTGACAGAGCTGCCGGAGTACCGGCTGCCGGAGGATCCCTCTCCCGCCCAGATCGCCGAGGGACTGGCCAGGGAGGCCCAGCTGATCCGGGAAAAGCTCCCCAAGGGAGCCTGGCTCTGTGTCCTGACTCCCGAGGGGAGGAAGCTGTCCTCAGAGGGGCTGGCGGAGACCCTGGACCGGGTGCAGCTCAGCGGGAAATCCCATCTCTGTTTTCTGCTGGGCTCCTCCTTCGGCCTGGATCCTTCCGTGAAGGCCCAGGCGGATCTGCGGCTGTCCTTCTCCGATATGACCTTTCCGCATCACCTGGCCCGGGTCATGCTGCTGGAGCAGCTATACCGGGCCCAGAGCATCCTGGCCGGCAGCAAATATCATAAGTGAAGCGCTTTGCCTGCAGGGGAAATCGTCCGGCTTTGCGAAGCGGCTATACGGTTCCCTCCACGGTCAGCACAGTCTCGCCGGGGGCGACCATCCAGTCCCCGGTGTCCTTCGCCTGGGAGAAGGTGGCAGCCGGGACGGTGATCCGGCCCGCAACGGTCTGGAAGGCCCCGGTGGTCTGGTTGTAGGTGTAGTCGGTGCCGACGAGCAGGGGCTGACCGTCCAGGGTGACGGTGATATCCCGGAGGATGGGGTCGAACTGGTCGGTGACGGTGATCCCGGCCTCGGTGCCGGCGGGCTGATTGCCCCGGTTCTGAATGTCGAAGGTATAGGTCAGCTGGCCGTTTTCCGACACCGTGGCAGGGAAGAGGCCCTTGACGATGGAAAGCTCCGCCTGTTCTACTACGGTGACCGTAGCGGAGGCCTCCAGGGGGCTGGTAATGAGGGCGCCGGTCAGCACCGCGGTGTTGGTGATGCAGCCGTCTGCAAGCAGGGGCGCGGCATCCGTGACCACCGCCTCATAGGCGATCAGAGCGTTCCCGCCGGCGGGGACGCTGAGGCCGGTGACGACCAGAGGCGCACCGGGGGTGAGGGCAGGCGCCGTCTGCGGCAGTCCGTTGATGAAGAAGCGCAGGGAATCCTCCACATACTGCAGGGGATAGGCGGTCTGGCTTCCGATCGCATAGCCGCCCAAATCGTCGGTGAGGGTGAGATTCTCGTAGGACGTGCTGCCGTCGTTGACCAGAGAGACCAGATAGGTGATCACGTCACCGGCCGCGTAGCTGTCGTCGGTGGGGGTTTTGGTCATGGACAGGGGACAGACCATCTGCCCGGTGACAATGTTGGAGTTGACGGAAAGACCGTTGTAGGAGAGGGTTGCCTGGTTGGTAAAGGTTGCCATTTCGGTACCTCCTTCAAAAATACTGCGCGGGCCCGCGCCTTCCATACTATGCGAAGACCGTCGAACCGGGGCCCCATCCGTCGAAAAATATTTTTCCCAGGTACTTGACAACCGGGGGAAAGATGGTATAATCATTCCACAAAGTTCATATTGCTCTTGAGGGAGTAGTACCGCGGCCGGGAGTCGCGGAGGTGGTTCGTCATCACGCAGAGCAATCTGCCGGGCCGCCTTGAAATGCGAGACTCATGTTCAGGCGGGCGCCTGTGCATGAGTTTTTTGTTTACAGAAGAAAGGAGAAACACAATGATCTACGTCATCTTTGCCGCAATGGTTCTGTTCGCAGCCCTGATCGCCCGGGCCACCCTCAAAAACAAGGAGAAGAAGGGCCTGGCAAACCTGGTCACCGTGGTGGGGGCCCTGTTCTGCGCCGGCATTCTGCTGCTGTCCTGCTTTGAGACGGTGCCCACCGGCCATACCGGCGTAGTGACCACCTTCGGCCGGGTGGAGAACACCACCCTGGATTCCGGCGTCCACTTCAAGCTCCCCTGGCAGAAGGTTGTCAAGATGGACAACCGGGTCCAGAAGCAAACCGTCACCATGCCCTGCTTCTCCTCTGATATCCAGGAGGTGAACATGGTCTACACCCTGAACTACCAGATCAAAAAGAGCGACGCCCAGAACATCTACCGCACCATCGGCGAGAGCTACTATCAGACCGTGGTGCAGCCCTGCATCGCAGAGTCTGTCAAGGTAGCCACCGCCCAGTACACTGCCGAGCAGCTGGTGGGCTCCCGCAGCGAGCTGGCCGAAAAGATCGAGGCGGATCTGACCCAGAAGCTCCTGGCCTACAATATTGAGCTGGTCAGCACCTCCATTGAGAACATGGACTTCACCGACGCCTTCACCGACGCGGTGGAGGCAAAGCAGGTGGCCCAGCAGAACAAGCTGCGGGCCGAAACCGAGGCCGAGCAGAAGGTGGTGGAGGCCAAGGCAGCCGCCGAGGTCCGGAAGGTGAACGCAGACGCGGAGGCCTATGAGGTTCGCGCCAAGGCCGAGGCGGAGGCGGAGGCCAACCGTCTGATCTCCGAGTCCCTGACCCAGAGCCTGATCGACTACACCTACGCCCAGGCCTGGAACGGCAAGCTGCCCACGGTCATGACCGGCGATGGCAGCTCCATGGTCCCCGTGCTGGACGTGAACGAAATCCTGCCCGACGAGGGCGACAACGAATAAGCCCTCCAAACCCCGCAGCGGCGCAGGCCGTGCGCCCACATACCCATACAAAAAGCCGCGCCGGAGCATCTTGCTCCGGCGCGGTTTGTGCCTTTTGCGGTTAGTGCGCGGCTGTTTCATCGGTCAGCAGGCCGTCTCGCATGCGGTAGACGAAGTCCGCCTTTGCCGCGATCTCCAGATCGTGGGTCACCACGATGACGCAATAGCCGTCCTCATGGGCCAGCTTCAGCAGCAGGTCGATGATCCGCTCGCTGTTCTCCGCATCCAGGTTGCCGGTGGGCTCGTCCCCCAGGAGGAGCTTCGACTCCATGCTGATGGCCCGGGCGATGGCAACCCGCTGCTGCTCTCCGCCGGAAAGCATACCAGGGAAGCGATTCCGAACCGTGTCCGGCAGGTCCACCCGCCGGAGGAGCTCCGCCGCCCGCTGCCTTGCGGCCCTGCCGCCCTTGCCCCGCAGCTCCATGGGGTAGGTGATGTTCTCCTCCACCGTGAGCAGCGGCAGCAGACGATAGGACTGGTAGATCACAGCGGCGTTCTCCCGGCGGTAGCGGTTCAGATCCAGAGAGCCGGTGGATTTCCCCTGAAAGCAGATCTCCCCCTCGGTGGGCAGCAGCAGACCGGCCATCAGGGACAGAAGGGTGCTCTTGCCGGAGCCGGATTTGCCGATCAGGGCATAGAATTTCCCTGCCTCGAAGGCGCAGCTGATCCCCTTCAGCACCTCAACGCTCTGATATTTGGAATCATAGCGGAAGCGGACGTTTTTTACCTCTAAAATCGCCAAGTCGATTTACCCCTTTCTGGATTATTCCGGCTCTGTCAGGTCGTTGTAGGCCTGCTTGTGCAGGCCGGCCAGCACGCACAGCAGCGCGGTGACAGACCAGATCAGGAAGAACGCGCCGGTCAGGAGCAGCTGGGTGCGGTGGATGGTCCCGCCGATCAGCCGCCACAGCAGCATGCCCAGCAGCAGGCCCAGAGCGCAGAGCACCGTCTGTTCAAAATGGAAGTTCGCCGCAATCCGGCCCGGCTGGGTCCCGAGGGCCCGCATCAGGGCCAGCTCCCTTTTGCGGGAGACGGTCAGCAGCCAGGACAGGGCCAGGCCCAGGATTCCCGCCACCACGTACAGGCAGATATAGAGCGTGCTCACGTATTTGATCTGCCGCTCCATGGACTTGGTGGTGTTCAGGAAGATCTCGTCGTCGATCACCACGCAGGTCCCCAGCCGCTGACCGGAGCCCGCATAGTTGAAGCCGGCCTCCGCCAGCTCCGCCCGAAGGGCCGGCAGGTCGTCGGTGCTGCGAAGGGTAAAGAGCATGCTGTCATAGGACCCGTCCTGCAGGTCCACAAAGCCCCGGAAGGCCTGGGGGGTCTGCAGATGGGTAAAGCCAATGGGGGAGAAGATGGTATTGCTGTCGGTAGCCGCGCTGTAGGCGCCGATTACCCGCAGATCCACGGTGTCGATCACCGCTCTGCCGTAATCATAGGTGGCAAAGAGGAACCGGCAGGTATCGCCCAGCTCGATCCCTTCGGCCTCCATCAGAGGTATGGGCATCACGCAGTACCACGCGGCTTCGGCCATGGAATCCTCCCCGTAGCCCGGGAGCCAGCGCAGCTCCGTGGGCTTGGTGTAGTAGAATAGGGGGGAGCCCGCGACAGAGGAGGTCTGCACCCATTGGGGCTCGTAGAGCATCTGGCCGAAGAGCGTTTCGATGGCAAAGGCGCCCCCGGGGATCCGGGGCGGCGGGAGCGGGATCTCCGTGCCGTCGGCCTTCTGGGAGACACCCAGGAAGCGAATGTTGCAGATCGTGTTGGTCAGATTGTAGGAGTCCAGCAGGTCGCTGTCCAGGAAGCGCTTTGCCTCCCGGGAGGAGACAAGGATCCCGTCCAGCCGCTGCCCTGCGGCGTCCGAAGCGTGGCCGGAGAGCCGGGTGCTTTCCCGCACAGCCGCAAGCTGGTTTTCATAGGACTGCTGCGAGTGGGTCAGGTAGCCGAAAAACAGGGCGATGACCAGGCTCAGCAGCACCACAGCGCCGGTTCTGGCGTAGCTGCGACGGATGGAGAGCAGGGCATATTTCAGCCGGCCCCGCAGATGGGAGGAGCGGCGCGCCCGGGGCACGGTCTGCCGTCTGGCCCGCCGGGTGCGTTTTTTCGCCCGGTCCCGGAGGGCGGACAGACTGAACAGCAGGGTCAGCAGCAGGGCTGCAAGCAGCAGAAACGCGCCGGCGGCCGCATATACCCAGGGGGATATTTTCGGGGCGAAGGCCAGCGTGCGGATCAAAGAAAGCCGGCTGGAGGAAAAGCGCAGATCCTGGTTGAGATGGGATGCGGTCAGCCGCCCCAGGAGGCGGAACACCACCCGCTCCAGCCGACGGCCCACAAGACAGCCCAAGACAGCGGCGGGCAGGGCCAGCACCGCGGCGGCGCTGAGGAAATAGCGGATCACATGGCCTCTGCCGCTGCCCAGCATGCGCATGGTCTGGGCGGCTTCCCGCTGCCGGGTGATAAACAGGTGGCATTGCAGGCACAGGGCAGCAATGGTCATGGCAATGCAGATCAGCAGGAAGAGATCGGAGATCAGCAGCAGATCCTCCATGGGCTCGATGGCCTCGGCGTAGCCCTGATCATAGACCGTGAAGCGGAAGCCCGAGGACTCCAGAGGCTCTGCCTGCTCCAGAAACTCGGAAAGACGGTCGTTCTGGATCCGGAACTGGCCCAGACGGTAGCCGTTCACGGGCTGCACCGTGGAGCCGGGGGCCTCCCCGGAGGGCAGGAAGATCGTGTAGGGATAATCGTCGTTGCGGGCGTAGATGCCCACGACTGTGTAATCCGCCGTCACCGGATCCGTTTCCGCAGCGGTGCCGTACAGATCCTCCGGAGTCTGCCGGATGCCCAGCTGCAGGGTGTCGCCGCAGGAGAGCTCCATCAAAGAGGCCTGCCGGGCGGAGATCACGCAGACCCGGGCGTTTTGCTCATACTCCTCCGGCAGGAACAGCCGTCCCTGCTCCAGGGTGAGCTGCTGCTGATGGAAGGGGAGCTGATCCTCCAGGGCTGCGGTGTACTGCACCGGGCAGCAGTTGTTCACCCGGTCGAGATAGGCGGCAAGCCGCGCATAGAGGGCCTCGGACGCCGGATCCTCCCGGTTCCAGCGGGTACGGCCCGGAACCTCGGTTCCGTCCGGAAGCTCCATGGAGGCCCCAAGATACCAGAGATAGCTGCTCTGGCCCTGAAAAAAGTGGCCACAGAACAGATAGGTTCCGCTCTCCAGCGGCTCGGCGTCGGGATCGTCCATATCCTCCGTGCGGAGCATCAGCATTTTCCCGGTGTGGTCCTCCCGGGCATAGTAGGTTTTGTCGATGACGGCGGAATAGGAGTTGGTGGCCTCGTCCAGTCCCATCACGTACAGCCGCAGCACGGCCCCGTCCGGATCATAGCTCAGCCGGTCCTTCCGATGCAGTCCCTCCACGGAGGCAGCCCCGTTGGAGGCCGGCTCAAAGGACAGCACCTGGGGCGCCCTGCACAGGGCGTCCAGCCGGGACTGATTTGCTCTGACGGCCCCCGCCAGCGCAGGGTCATATACCGTCTGGGCGGGATAGTCCTTGCCCAGATATTCCAGCGTGACGATGGTGTGGAAATAGTCGTTGCAGTCCCGGAGATAGCTTCGCACCGCGGCAAATACGCTGAAGGCCACCGAAAGCAGGATGGAGAGCAGCAGCAAAATCGCCGTGAACAGCAGGGTTTTCCCCGGTGTGCGCAGCGTAGCTTTGACGCCGTTTTTTGATGCGGACATAGCGTTTCATCCCCTAACTCGGTTCGGAGTTGCTTCAGGTTATCTGCAAAGAGACTACCGCCCAATTATGCATCGGGCGGCAGCTTTTTTTATGAGGGCTTGAAAAACCCGGCGGAGATCAGGTGGCTGCGGGATCCTTGCCGGCGGAGGCCTGGGCAGACGGCGCGGCTTCAAAGCGCCGGTCCAGCTGCTGGCTGAATTCCACCGCCGCGTTGTAGCCCAGCCGCTTCTGACGGTTGTTCATGGCGGCGACCTCCAAAATGACAGCCAGGTTTCTGCCGGGGCTGACGGGAATCGTGACGCTGGGAACCTTGACCCCCAGCAGATCCACATAGTGCTCCTCCAGACCCAGCCGGTCGTATTGGCTGCCCGCCTCCCAGGGGACGATGTTTACCACCAGGTTGATCAGTGTCTCCTCCTTGACGGCGCCCATGCCGAAGAGGTTCGCCACGTTGACTACGCCGATGCCCCGGAGCTCGATGTAGTTCCGGATCAGGCTGGGGGCGGTGCCCATGAGCTGAGCGGAGGCCATTTTTTTGATCTCCACCGCGTCGTCGGCAATGAGCCGGTGGCCCCGCTTCAGGAGCTCTACGGCAGTCTCGGACTTGCCGATGCCGCTTTCGCCGGTGATGAAAATGCCCTCGCCGTAGACCTCCATCAGAACCCCGTGACGGGTGATTCTGGGGGCCAGGGCGTTTTTCAGATAGGTGATCAGGTTGGAGATCACGTAGGAGGTGGTCTCTTGGGCCAGCAGGATCGTGATGTTGTGCTTTTTGGCCATCTCGATACATTCCGGATGGGGCTGCTGCCCCCGGGAGATCACCAGCGCGGGGATCTTGTAGGCAAAGAGCCGGTCAAAGATCGCCAGCCTGTGGGCCGGGGTCTGATCCTCCAGATAGGTCATCTCCACGTAGCCCAGGACCTCCACCCGGAGGGCCTCAAAGTGCTCGAAGAAGCCTGTCAGCGGCAGACCGGGACGGGAGACCTCGTCCACCATGACCCGGATCTCGTCGAAGTCGGTGGACCGATAGGCCACGGTCAGATTGAATTCCTCGGCCAGCTGCCGAAGGGGGACGCTGTAATTGTTCATACTGTTCTCCCGCAAGCGGCGGATTTATTTGGCGACGGCCAGCTTGATGACCTCATAGGCGCCGTTGTACAGGCCGCTTTCCTTGTTTTTCAGAATGCACTCGTTCATCCGCAGCAGCAGCTCCGGCTCATTCTGGAGCAGATGGATCATGTCCACGGTCTCTCTGCCGGGGGCCACCTCGTAGGTGCCGTCGCC
The DNA here is from genome assembly GCA_902767915.1 of Oscillospiraceae bacterium. Lineage (GTDB taxonomy): Bacteria > Bacillota > Clostridia > Oscillospirales > Oscillospiraceae > JAFRPC01. The sequence goes on from CACXJE010000016.1 coordinate 57,992, forward strand.
CATCTCGGCGGAGTGGATGGCGCCCCAGACCTCATGGCCGCCCACATGCTGGATGAACAGCTTGGGGATGGGGTAGAAGGCCAGCTCGGAGGGCTTGGTCACCAGCACGTCGCTGGCCCGCATCAGCAGGTTCGTGATATAGACCGCGGCGAAGATGTCGTCGTGGCAGAAGCCCACAATGCCCTTGGCCTCTCCGGTGACGGCCGCCTCGGCGTACTGCTTGGCGGCGTCGTAGTCGTTGAGGAAGAGCTTGGCGTTCTGCAGGGCGGGAACTGCCTGCTTCAGGCTCTCCCAGACGTTCTTGTGGTCGCCCACGTTGATGAACAGGGTGGCCTTGCCGGTCTTGATGTCCGGCAGCAGGGCCTTGATGATGTCGGCAAACAGGGCCTGCTGGGCGCCTGCGCCGCCCACGGTGAGCAGATACCGCTTGGCCTTGCCGTTTTTGACCCGGTCCATCCGGTAGGCGGTGTCGGATTCCAGATTCGTCACCAGCTCATGGTCGACGTAGTGACCGGTGTAGACAATGTCGCCGGCGGGCATGGGCTTCAGGGAGCGCTTCTTGTCCATGCCCCGCAGGGCCTTGTAGCCCAGGTAGGAGGACCAGGTCTGGATGGTATGGGTGGCGCCCTCCGCCAGATGCAAGGCCATGGGCCAGTTGTCGGGGATGGCGTTGACGACCTTGGTGAAGCCCGCGTGGATGGCGGCCTGGGCGGGCCAGACGTGGGTGGCTACGTAGGGCTTGTCCTTGGGCAGGCTCTTGAGCAGGTTCGCCATCAGCTCGGCGCTGGCCTGGTCGGCGGAGTTGTAGCTGAGCTTGCGGAAGCCCTCGGAGTTCAGAGGCTCCCAATAGAGCTTGTTGAAGAGCTTGGATTTCTGGCTCAGCCGGGAGCCCATGGAGTACAGCTCGTTCTGGCCGGAGATGATGCCGGTGCAGGTGGAACCCTTGAAGGAGTTCAGATCCAGCCACACGGGCTCATAGCCCAGGGCCCGGGCGCAGGAGGCCATGGCCATGGAGATCCGGTAGTGGCCGAAGCCCATGCGGATGTTGCCGATAAAGACGGTCTTGTCGGAGAATTCCGCACCCTGGCCGAACACCAGCTCCTTCGTCCCCAGGGGGGCGAGCACGGCGTTTTCCTGCAGGGCGAATTCATAGTCCTTCTTGGAGTCGTCGCCGTATTTCTTCAAAAATTTGCTCTTTGTTTTCTCAGCCTTTTTCACGTCCTTTTTGGACATTTCATTGCCAAAAATCACCTTGGACTGCTGTTCCATAATAGCCTCCTGTAATCATATTGTGGTTGACAACCTGCACAAATTCCTATACAATAGTATCTATGAATTTAGGCTATCATCCAAGGGGACATTTGTCAAGAGCCTATTTTGAAAAGGAGAAAAAACCAATGAAAAGACTAACGAAAAAGCAAATGATCATCTTTGCCATCGGCCAGCTGGGCTGGTCGACGCTCAGCGGTATCATCGGCGCCTGGTTCGTTACCTTCTATCTGCCCACGGATGGCGATATCAAGGCCGGCGCCACCCAGTTCATTCAGCCGGGCCTCGTGATTCTGGGCTTTCTGACGATCCTTGGTCTGATCACCGCTCTGAGCCGTGTGTTTGACGCCATCACCGACCCGCTGATCGCCAACCTGTCCGACCGCAGCAAGAACCCCAAGGGCCGCCGCATCCCCTTCATGCAGAAGGCCGCCATCCCCCTGTCCATCGTGACGGTCCTGCTGTTCTGCGCCCCCGTGGGCCACATCAGCGGCCTGAACGTCCTCTGGATCTCCGTGTTTGTGGTGCTGTTCTACCTGTTCATGACCATGTACTGCACCCCCTACACCGCTCTGATCTCTGAATTCGGCAAGACCCAGGAAGACCGGATGTTCATCTCCACCGCCATCTCTCTGACCTTCTTCGCCGGCACCATGCTGGCCTACACCCCCTTCGTTTTCGCCGGCGTGCTGCGCGGCATGGGACTGACCTTCAACTGGAGCTATCGGATCTGCTTCATCGTCCTGTCCGTGATTGCCTGCGTCTGCATGCTGCTCCCCACCTTCCTGCTGAAGGAAAAGGAATTTGTAGACACCAAGCCCTCCACCGATTCCGTTTTCAAGTCTCTGGCCGGCACCTTCAAGAACCGGGAATTCCGGGTCTTCGCGGGCTCCGACATCATGTACTGGGTTGGCCTGACCCTGTTCCAGACCGGCCTGCCCTTCTTTGTCAAGGTTTCCATGAAGCTGGATGAAGGCATGACCATGGTCTTCATGGGCGGCATGACCGTGCTCTCCGCCTGCTTCTATCCCTTCGTCAACGGCTTCGTCCGCAGACACGGCAAGAAGAAGATGGTCATCTTCGGCTTCCTGGGTCTGGCTCTGGCCTATCTGATCACCGCACTGATCGGCATCCTGCCCCTGCCCGGCATGGTCTTCGGCGTGCTGATCTGCGTGATCGCCGCCTTCCCCATGGCCCTTCTGGGCATCATTCCCCAGGCCATTGTGGCTGACGTGGCCGAGGCCGACGGCATCGTGACCGGTGAAAACCGGGAGGGCATGTTCTTCGCAGCCCGTACCTTTGCCATGAAGTGGGGCCAGGCTCTGGCGATGCTGATCTTCACCTCTCTGGCCATCATCGGCACATCTCAGAATGCCAACGCCAACGAGATCACCGCCTCCGCCCTGGGCCTGCGGATCGTGGCCATCGTGGCCGTGACCTTCTGCACCCTGGGCGCTGTGATCCTCGCGCTGTACAATGAGAAGAAGGTCATGACCACCATCGAGAATAAGAAGGCGCCCGCCAAGAAGGGAAAGTAAGATGGAGCTTCTGAAAAAATCCGTCCGGGGCTCTCTGCCCCTGGCCTTTGAGGAACAGCAGGAGAAGGGCCGCTACTGCCTGACCGTCACCCCGGAGGGGAATCAGGCTGTGGAACTGGAGGAGGTCTCCGCGGTTTTCCGCTTTGACTTCGGCGCTGACGACGCCCTGTTCCTGAACGGCTACCAGAGCTGGACCTACAGCCCCGAGCGCAACCGCAAGCAGTTCGACAAGGCCATGCGCTTTGTGCCAAAGGCTCTGGACAAGAAATTCGGCTTCTCCCAGTACGGCGACGGCTATTTTGCCGACCCGGTCTACCGGAGGGACCTCCGAGCCGGCTACAAGAAGGGCTATTCCTACGCCTACGTCCGCCGCTGGCAGCACTTTATTCTCTTTGCCTCCCTGGCGGAGCAGACCGGCTTCACCCGCATTGTCTTCAACACCGCCGATAACACCGTCACCTTCAAGAAGGACTGCCACCATCGGTTCCTGCAGCCCGGCGAACGCTACACCGGCCTGGATCTGCTCTTCTGCGAGGGCAGCGAGCAGGAGGTTTTTGACGCGTGGTTTGACGCAATGGGCATCCGGGCCCTGCCGGCGGAGCCAAAGGTGGGCTACACCAGCTGGTACAACTGCTATCAGAACATCTCCGAGAACCAGATTCTTCGGGACCTGGATGGCATGAAGACCCTGCCTGTGAAGCCCGACATCTTCCAGATCGACGACGGCTTCGAGCCCTACGTGGGCGACTGGCTGGAATGTGACGTGCTGAAGTTCCCCAACGGCATGGAGCCCATCATCAAAAAGATTCTGGACGAGGGCTATCAGGCGGGCATCTGGCTGGCGCCCTTCGTGGCGGAGCGGGACTCCGCCCTGTTCCGGGATCATCCGGACTGGTTCCAGTACCGGGACGGTCAGCCGGTCTTCACCGGCGCCAACTGGTCCGGCGGCCTGGCCCTGGATCCCTACAATGCGGAGGTCCGGGACTATGTCCGCAGGAGCATCCAGCTCTATAAGGACATGGGCGTCACCCTGTTCAAACTGGACTTCCTCTATGCCGCCTGTATGACCTCCCGGCCCGACAAGTGCCGCGGCGAGATCATGGCCGAAACCATGGACTTCCTGCGGGAGGTCTGCGGCGACGCCCAGATCCTGGGCTGCGGCGTGCCTCTGGCCTCCGCCTTCGGCAAGGTGGAATACTGCCGGATCGGCCCGGACATGTCTCTGGACTATGACGACAAGTTCTACATGCGGGCCTTCCACAACGAGCGGCCCTCCACCATGCACACCCAGCGCAACACCCTCTACCGCCGCCAGCTGGACGGCCGGGGCTTCCGCAACGATCCGGACGTCCTTCTGCTGCGGGAGGAGAACACCACCCTGACCGACCTGCAGAAGCACACCCTGGCCGTTGTGAACGCCCTGTTCGGCTCCGTGCTTTTCGCCTCCGACGATTTCGGCAAGTATGACGAAAAGAAAAAGGCCCTCTTTGCCTCCCTCTGCGAGCTGCAGAAGGCTGAGGTCCTTTCGGTGGAGCATGGCCCTCTGGGCGGCAAGACCGTCAACGTCACCGTGACCTACCGGCTCGACGGCAAGGATCATCGGATCGAGCTGACCCTTTGATGGGTTCATTTGACAGAGAGGAAGCGATTCTATGGAACAAAGGCTTTCCGGTAAATCCAAGCTCTCCTATGCCCTGGGCGCAGTGGGCAAGGACATGGTCTACATGCTCTCCGCCAGCTACGTGCTCTATTATTACCAGGATCTTCTGAAGGTCAATGCCATTGCCATGGGCGTGATCCTGCTGATCGCCCGGGTCTTTGACGCCTTCAACGATCCCATCATGGGCGCCATCGTGGCCAAGACCAAGACCCGCTGGGGCAAGTTCCGTCCCTGGCTGCTGATCGGTACCCTGACCAACGCCGTGGTGCTTTTCCTGATGTTTGCCGCGCCTCCGTCTCTGGACAGAAAAACCGGCATGGTGGCCTACGCCGCGGTGTTCTACATCCTCTGGGGCGTCACCTATACCATGATGGACATCCCCTACTGGTCCATGATCCCCGCCTTCACCAAGGGCGGCAAGGAGCGGGAGAACCTGACCACCCTGGCCCGGACCTCTGCCGGTGTGGGCTCCGCCATCATCACCATCGCCACCATGAAGGTGGTGCCCTGGCTGGGCCGTCAGTTTGCAGCCTCCAGCGCCGGCTCCCAGACCATTGAGATCGAGGGCTTCAAGTGGTTCTCACTGATCGTGGCGGTGCTGTTCATCCTGTTCATCGGCCTGACCTGCCTGAACGTCAAGGAAAAGTCCACCGCCGAGATGCAGCCCGCCACCTTGAAGCAGATGTTCAAGGCCCTGGTGCAGAACGACCAGGCCATGACGGTCACCGTCGCCATCGTCCTGATCAACTGCGCGGTGTACATCACCTCCAACCTGGTCATCTACTTCTTCAAGTATGATTTCGGCACCACCGGCTGGAACGGCGCCTATGTGCTGTTCAACACCTTCGGCGGCGCTGTCCAGATCCTGGCCATGATGCTGCTGTACCCGCTGCTGCGGAAAAAGTTCTCCAGCCTGCAGATCTTCTATATCTGCCTGGGCATGGCCATCGTTGGCTATCTGATCCTGCTGGTGATGGCCTTCACCTTCATGGGCAGCGTCTATGTGCTGTTCATCCCCGGCTTCTTCATCATGGCCGCCAACGGCATGCTGACGGTGATCACCACCGTGTTCCTGGCCAATACCGTGGACTACGGCGAGCTGAAGAACCACCGCCGGGATGAGAGTGTGATCTTCTCCATGCAGACCTTCGTGGTGAAGCTGGCCTCCGGCATCGCGGCGCTGGCTGCCTCCATCTGCCTGTCCATCAATAAGCTCCAGAGCGGCACCGACTTTTCCGACGAGGAAAAGGTCAAGGACTTCTCCATCGGCGTCTCCCAATCCGCCAAGACCGGCCTGCGGATGACCATGACCGTGATCCCCATCATCGGCCTGCTGATTGCATTCTTCTGGTTCAAGAAGAAGTATATTCTGACCGACCGGAAGGTGGAGGAGATCTCCGAAGAGGTGAGAAAGCTCCACGAGGCGGAGCAGTAACCGACGAACCACCCATGCACCCGGTGACGAAAAAGCGTCACCGGGTGTTTTTTTCGAATCCTGTTACCAAATCGTTTTTCTATGCGTCTATACAGGTGAAAGGACCTTTCATACTGGAGGTGAGCAAATGGAGGATGAACAAATCATCCGCTTGTATTATGACCGATCCGAGCAGGCCATCGGGGAGACCCAGCGGAAGTACGGCGCCTATTGCCGGATGATTGCCCGGAATATTCTGGGCAGCCCGGAGGACAGCGACGAATGCCTGGACGACGCACTCTGGAAGCTGTGGAATCTGATCCCGCCCAACCGGCCCAATTGCTTCCGTGCCTTTCTGGGCTCTGTCACCAGAAGCTGCGCGCTGACCAGATACCGCGCCCTCCACGCGGAAAAACGGGGCGGCGGTACCGTGGAGGTGGCCCTGTCGGAGCTGGAGGAGTGCCTGTCAGCAGAAAGCGTGGAGCATGAGCTGGAGGCCCGCCGGCTGACGGAGGCGCTCAACAGCTTTCTGGCAGGCCTTCCCCAGGAGACCAGAATCATCTTTGTAAAGCGCTACTGGTACCTGGCCTCTGTCAAAAGCATCGCGGACGACCTGGGCTGCACCGAGGGCAAGGTCAAGATGAGCCTGCATCGGACCCGGAAGCAGCTGAAACAATTTTTGGAACAGGAGGACATCGACCTATGAGCCATGATCTTTTGGATATCGTCGGCAGGATCGACGAAACGTATATTGAAGAAGCCTCCGGCAGACCGATTCAGGAGAAACGCCGCAGGCCCTGGCTGACGGCTGCGGCAGCCGTTCTGGCCCTGGTGATTGCCGGGGGTTCCGCCTGGCTGCTGCTGCGAAACGTCCGAAGGGGCCCCGGGGAGCAGCCCATCGGCCCCGCGGCTTCGGTCTCAGAACCCGTGTCAGAGCAGACGGACCCGGAAAAGGACCAGGACGGACCGTCTGACGAAGTGGATCCCCGGCGCAATCAGTTGGCCCTCGACTTTGAGGCCGCCATTGCCGCAGCGAACAACGAAGACTTCACCGAGGCCTGCCGCTATGTGCAGAGCCTGACCCCCAGCGAAAAGAACGACATGACCGGCCTCCTTGCCGGGAAGAATCTGATCCTCATCACCGCCCAGAACTTCTGTCCCCAGGTCATCGACCCGGAGCGGACGCCTACCCTGTACCGCCTGGCCACCAAGGGCATCGAGTTCACCGACTACTATCAACCGGATTGGGGCGGGGCCACCGCCACGGGCGAATTCGCTGTCCTCACCGGCCTGGTGCCTGCCCACGGGGTCCAGTCCATCCGGGATACCGTCGGCAAGGATATGCGCCTGACCCTGGGCAATCAGCTGCTGGCGCTGGATTATCATTCCTGGGCCTTCTGCGACGAATCCGCAGATACCTACCGCCGGACCGAGACCCACGGGAACCTGGGCTATGAAAAGGTCCAGACCATCGGCAGCGGTCTGGAGGAGCACATGACAAAGCAGCACCCCTACAGCGACCGGGAGATGATGCTGGCCGCAACCCAGTTCCTCTACGACTGGACGCCCTGCAGCGCCTACCTGATGATGTGCTCCGGCCTTGGCGCCTACAACAGGGCCGGCAACGCCATGGCCGCGAAGCACTGGGCCGAGGTAGAAGATCTGTCTTATTCCGATACGGTCAAGGCCTATCTGGCCGCCAACATGGAGGTGGAGCTGGCCCTGCGGGATCTGGTGGAGGGTCTGGAACAGCTTGGGGTTGCGGATGACTACGTCATCGTCCTGACCTCCTCCCAGTACCCCTACGCTCTGGAAAAGAGCGAGGACTGGGGGAACGCCGAGGACTATCTGGCGGAGCTCTACGGCAAGCCCGTGGAAACCTGCTTCGACCGGGACCGCAGTACCCTGATCATCTGGAGCGGCTGCCTGGAAGGGAAGGGCTGCAAGGTCACCACCCCCACCTCCAGCCTGGATATCGTACCCACCCTTTCCAATCTCTTCGGCCTGGAATATGATTCCCGCCTGCTGGTGGGCCGGGACGTGTTTTCGGGGCAGGAGCCCCTGGTGCTCTGGCCCGACGGCAGCTGGAAGACGGACAAATACAGTTATAATCAGGATACCCGAGAATATTTTAGCGCCGACGGCGCCCCCTGCGACGGGACGGATCTCCCCTACGAATACGTCATGGCGCAGCACGATGCCGTGGAAGCCAAAATCCGGTTTTCCGATACGGTCTTGAACACCGACCTCTACCGCCTTCTCCTGGCCCAGGGCGACCCCAGCGTCGAAGAAGCTATGGAAGAAATCCAGGCAGAGCTGGGTTACGGCTATTCGCTTCCCGACGAGAGTCAATATACGGGCACCATCGTCCCGAAGCTGGAGCAGCCCGCAAATGAAGCCGCCTATCTCTCTCTGAAATATACCGCCGACGCATTCGACGGCGTGGTCTATGTGACGAAGAAGCAAACGGATCCGGCCCACGATGTGGCGGAGGACTGGACGGAGCTTACAGACGCCGGTGCCAGGACTGTAGACGGCATCGAGGTGCATTTCCTGGGCAGCAACCCCTACAATCAGGTCGTGGCATATTGGGAGGAGAACGGGTTTACCTATACCGTAAAGGGAGAAATCGGTACGACGCCCGCGATGCTTCCGCTCATCCGCCTTTTCAACGAAAAGGGAAGGCTTGACATTGATCCTGTGGAAACCGTCAATACAGAGGCGGTCCACCAGGAGGAAGCCTCTATGGAAGAAATCGAGGCGGCGCTGGGCTACGGCTATGCGCTGCCGGATGAGAGCGAGTACTCCGGCACCATCCATTGCTATTTTGAAGAGACCGACGGCGAAAAAACCGGTATTTATCTGGTTTACAGCCTGGACGACGCGTCCGGCCGTCAGGTGTATATCAGCAAGCACCCGGACGACGGATCCGACGATTATGACAGCTGGGATCAGTATTATGAAGCCGGCTCCGAGGTCGTCGACGGCGTTGAGGTTCGTTTCCGGGACGTGTTTGAGGCCTCCGGTCACAGAAGCATCGCTTTCTGGAAACAGAACGGGTATGCGTATATTCTGAACTGTGCGCCATCCGCCCTGGATGCGGATATCATGGAGCTGCTCGCGCTGTTTCTTGAAGCATGAAAGCAGAACAAGCGCCCGATTGCGGACGCAAGGGGAGAGGCTCCTGGGACTTCTGCCGCTGCTGTGGATGGTCCTGCTCTGCTTAGGCGGCTGTCAGGCAGCGCGAAGGGAAAACCCGTCTCCGCCGCCTGTGATCGAAATGTCCAATCCGGAGGAATTGAATCAGTCTGCGGCGGAGACCGCAAACCCTCCCCTATCGCCGCCGGGCGATAGGGGAGGGGGACCGCTTGCGGTGGAGGGGTCCGCTCCCCCACAGACGACGGACGATCCAAACCCGGCCGATGCCTTTCCGGCGGACAGCGACTGCACCGACCGGCAGCTTTTGGAGAAATGGCTGGCGGCGGAGGGCTTGACCGAGACCGACCTGGAGGCCCTTGGCTGCTGGCAGCTGATTCTGGTATCGGCCCAGCCGGGAGAGGAGCCGAACCGGACCCTGACCGT
>CACXJE010000017.1:0-30037 GCA_902767915.1 Oscillospiraceae bacterium
GGGCGAAGACAATCCCGACAACAACATCGTGTTCGCCGAAGCCGGCAACTACACCGTGACCTGGGACGGCACCGCGATCACCATCGTGAAGAACTAATCACTTTCCAACGCAAGCAGGTCATCCTGGTTGAGTGAAATTTGATTTGTGTTTTACTTGGCCGGAGTCAAAAGATCTTTTTGGCTCCGGCCGTTTCTAAAGGGGTGGAATATGAAAAAATACGACGAGCTCGAATATCTGAAGCTCTCAAAATGGAAAAAGTTCGTATACAGATTCCTGAGCTTCTTCGCGTCGATTCCCCTGAAGATCTGGAACGGGATTAAAGGAATCGGACGCTTTTTCGCAAAAATCGGCATCGGGATCGCAAACGAGTGCAAGGATATCGGACATACCTTTGTCAAGGGCGACTGGAAAACCAAGACCTCTTATCTGGTCATGGGCTTCGGCAACCTGACAAGAGGCCAGATCCTTCGCGGTTTGATGTTCCTGCTGTTTGAAATCGTTTTTATTGTGTACATGGTGATTCCCCACGGCGGAATCTACTGGCTGAGCATGCTGCCGTCTCTGGGCAAGATTTCTCCCTCCGGCAACGGCGCTTACGACCCTGTGCTTGACACCTACGTCAAGCTGGAGGGCGACAACTCCTTCAAAATTCTGCTCTACGGCGTTCTGACGATTTTCTTCATCGTCGCGTTCATCTATACCTGGCGCGCCAACGTCAAGCAGAACAAGATTGCCGAGGAAATTCTCCGCACCGGCAAGCCGCTCAAGAGCGGCAAGGACGACCTCCGCTCCCTTGTGGACGATAACTTCCACAAGACCCTTCTGGCCCTGCCTACTCTCGGCATCGTGGTTTTCACGGTCATGCCGATCGTATTTATGATCCTGGTGGCCTTCACCAACTATAACAAGCTGGCGAACGGCGTTGACAACGAGCTGTTCCACTGGGTCGGCATGCGGAACTTCAAGCAGATGCTGACCTGGAGCGGCTCCGGCGGCACCAGCTATGTGGCCACCTTCGGCGAGATCCTGCTTTGGACCCTGATCTGGGCCTTCTTCGCCACCTTCACCAACTACTTCCTGGGCATCATGGTCGCCATGATGATCAACAAGAAGGGCATCAAGTTCAAGAAGCTGTGGCGGACGGTTCTGATCATGACCATCGCGATCCCCCAGTTCATCTCCCTGCTGTACGTCTCCAAGATGTTCGATAAGAACGGCATCATCAACGGCCTTCTGATCAACCTGAAGCTGATCAATCCTTCCCAGGCCATCGACTTCTGGAACGACACCGCCCACAGCGGCCTGCTGGCCCGTGTGATGGTCATCGTGGTCAATATCTGGATCGGCATTCCGTACCTGATGCTGATCGCCACCGGCATTCTGATGAACATTCCCGCTGACCTCTACGAATCCGCCAAGATCGACGGCGCCAGCGGCATCAAGCAGTTCACCAAGATCACCCTGCCCTACATGTTGTTTATTACCGGCCCCTATCTGCTCACCAGCTTCACCGGCAACATGAACAACTTCAACGTCATCTACCTGCTGACCGGCGGACGTCCCACAAACGGCGCTGCCTCCACCGGCGAAGCCTCCGTTGGCCATACCGACCTGCTGATCACCTGGCTGTTCAAGCTGGCGAACAACAAGGGCGAGTATTACCTGGCTTCCGTCGTCGGTATTCTGGTGTTCATCGTGGTCGCTGTGATCTCCCTGGTGGTCTATGGGCTCCTGCCCTCAGTTAAGAATGAGGAGGATTTCCAGTGATGAAAAAGACAGATTCCGCTGCTGTGCAGCCCGTTATGAAAAAACACATGGGCATCAAGGCTGCAAACCGGATCAGCAACACGATCCTCTATGTGATCCTGATTCTCATGAGCATCATCTGGCTGATCCCCTTTGTCTGCATTGTGGTCCAGTCCTTCCGTGTGTATCCCACCGGCATGTCCAGATATCTGTTCAGCCACCCGGACATTTCCTTCCGCTGGGGCTTTGACAACTACATCAACCTGTGGAAGTCCAACTTCCCCAAGTGGTATCTGAACACCTTTATCATCGCCCTCTTTGTGGCAGTGGTGCAGACCGTCATCGTGCTCTGCATGTCCTACACCCTGTCCCGTTTCCGCTTCAAGCTCCGCGCCCCCATGATGAAGTTCATGCTGATCCTCGGCATGTTCCCCGGCATGCTGACCATGATCATTCTGTACCAGGTACTGAAGGATCTGGGTCTGGCTCTGGAGAACGCTGTCCCCGGTCTGATGCTGGTCTACGTGGCCTCCTCCGGTATGGGCTACTACGTGTCGAAGGGCTTCTTCGATACGATCCCCAAATCCCTGGACGAGGCGGCCCGTGTGGACGGCGCCACCCGTGCGCAGGTCCTGTTCAAGATCATTCTTCCGCTGGCCAAGCCCATCGTCATCTACACGATCCTGACCGCGTTCATGGCTCCTTGGGGCGACTTCGTGTTTGCCAAGTACATTGTCGGCGTCAACCCCAGCGCGTATAACGTGGCTGTCGGCTTGCAGGATTGGTTGTCCACCAGCGCCAACGTCAGTGAGAACTACACCAAATTCTGTGCCGGCGGCGTTGTGGTCGCAATTCCCGTAACGATCCTGTTTATCTGCCTGCAGCGCTACTACGTTGAAGGTGTCACCGGCGGCGCCGTCAAGGGCTGATTCGGATGAAAGCAGTGAAAAGGAGAAAATAATATGGCAAGTGTGAAACTGACGAAAGTCAAGAAAGTATATGATAACAAGGTCGTGGCGGTTCACGACTTTGACCTGGACATCCAGGATAAGGAATTCGTGGTCTTCGTCGGCCCCTCCGGCTGCGGCAAATCCACGACCCTTCGTATGGTGGCCGGCCTGGAAGAGATCAGCGACGGTACTGTGGAAATCGACGGCGTGGTCGTCAACGACCTGCAGCCCAAGGACCGCAACATCGCCATGGTCTTCCAGAACTACGCCCTGTACCCCCACATGACGGTGTATGATAACATCGCCTTCTCCCTGCGCCTGCAGAAGATGCCCGAGGACCTGATCTATGAGAAGGTCACCAACGCGGCGGAAATCCTGGGCATCACCCCCTACCTGATGCGGAAGCCCCGGGCGCTGTCCGGCGGCCAGCGTCAGCGTGTGGCCATCGGCCGCGCCATGGTCCGGGAATCCAAGGTCTTCCTGATGGACGAGCCTTTGTCCAACCTGGACGCCAAGCTCCGCAACGAGATGCGTGCCGAGATCATTAAGCTCCGTCAGAAGCTGAACACCACCTTCATCTACGTCACCCATGACCAGACCGAGGCCATGACCCTGGCCGACCGGATCGTCATCATGAAGGACGGCTACATCATGCAGGTCGGCACTCCCACCGAGTGCTTCGACATGCCCGCCAACCTCTTTGTGGCCGAGTTCATCGGCGCCCCGAAGATGAACATCATGAAGACCAATCTGATCAAGGAGAACGGCAAGTATTACGTCACTCCCTTCGGCTCCAAGATTGAGGTCACCGGCGAGAAGGGTGAAGAGCTGAAGAAGCGCAACGTGGAGCCCAAGGAGATCCTGCTGGGCGTCCGTCCCGAGCATATCACCCTGGCCAAGCCCGGCGAAGGCATTACCACCCGGCTGGAGGTCAACGAAATGATGGGCTCCGAGCTCCATCTGCACGTCTACACCGAAGACGAGACCCGTCTGATCGTCCGGGTTCCCACCATCAACCTGACGGCCGACCAGCGGACCAACATGGTCTTCGGCACCCCGCTGAACATCACCTTCGAAGGCAAGGTTATGCACTTCTTCGATCCCGAGACCGAAAAGAACCTGCTTCTCGACTGATCCGACAACACAAGACAAGGCCTCCGGAGCGCTCCGGGGGCCTTGTTTTTCAATGCGGCAATCGGGATTTGGCGATTTCGATCCGTAGGGGCCGATGCCCACATCGGCCCTAACTCGTACCGGCAGGAGGGCCGATGTGGGCATCGGCCCCTACGTCCTGTCAAATCCGAATTTTTCTAAAAAAACCGCAATGCCGTATTGCACAACCGGCCCGATTTGATTATAATGTATCCGCATTCTGAAAAAAGAGGTTTACGTTATGAAGGAACAGAACATTCGTATCCTGTCGCTGCTGCTGGCGGGGCTGCTGGTGCTGACCCTGTTTGCAGGCTGCTCGAAGAAGAAAGCCTCCGAGCCCGCTGCGACGATCCAGGTGGAGAACGTGGCGCCCACCGGGAAGCTGGAGGGCTGCGGCCTCTATGTGAAGGCCGTCGAAAACCTGCCCGAGGACTTCATCTTCGGCATGGACGCCTCCCAGGTGCCGTCCCTGGAGGCCAGCGGGGTCAAATACTATGACTTTGACGGCGCTGAGCAGGACGTGTTCAAGATCCTGGCCCAGAACGGCGTCAACTACATCCGGGTCCGGGTCTGGAACGATCCCTTTGATTCCCAGGGCCGGGGCTACGGCGGCGGCAACTGCAACGCCGATACCGCCCTGGAGATCGGACAGCGGGCCACAAAGTACGGCATGAAGCTGCTGGTGGACTTCCACTATTCCGATTTCTGGGCGGATCCCGGCAAGCAGATGGTCCCCAAGGCCTGGAAGGATATGGATCTGGACACCAAGGCCGACGCTCTGGAGACCTACACCCGGGAAACCCTGCAGAAGCTGAAGCAGGCCGGCGTGGACGTGGGCATGGTCCAGGTGGGCAACGAGACCAACGGCGCCATGTGCGGAGAGAACACCTGGCCCGCCATCGTGAAGCTGATGTCCGCGGGCTCCAAGGCCATCCGGGAGGTCTATCCCGAGGCCCTGGTGGCGGTCCATTTTGCCAGCCCCGATGAGTCCGGCTACCGGGCCTATGCCAATGCCCTGCGGGACAACGGCCTGGATTACGACGTCTTCGGCTCCTCCTACTATCCCTATTGGCACGGCAACCTGCAGAACCTGACCAAGGTCCTCAAGCAGATCCGGCTGAACTTCGGCAAGCAGGTCATGGTGATGGAGACCTCCTACGCCTGGACCGGCGAGGATTTCGACTTCTCCGGCAACACCATCTCCGACGATAGCTCCGTGGACAAGCCCTATCCCTATACCCCCCAGGGCCAGGTCAACAACCTGCGGGACGTGACCCAGGCGGTGGTGGATGCCGGCGGCATCGGCGTCTGCTACTGGGAGGGCACCTGGATCACCGTGGGCGGCGCCTCCAAGGCGGAGAACCAGAAGCTCTGGCAGCAGTACGGCTCCGGCTGGGCCTCCTCCTACGCGGGCGAATATGACCCCGAGGACGCAGGCAAGTGGTTCGGCGGCTGCGCCGTGGATAACCAGGCCTTCTTCGACGCCAAGGGCCACGTGATGGAAGGCCTCATGGCCTTCAACCTGATCCGCTACGGCAACGAGACCGAGCTGACCATGGAAAGCACCGAGGAGGTGCAGCTGCGGGTCACGGTGGGGGACGCCTTTACTCTGCCGGAGACTGTGAACGGGATCATGATCGACGGCAGCCGCCAGGCTGTGCCGGTGGTGTGGGACAAGGACCCCGCGGAGCTGGTGGATCCCGGCACCTATACGATCAACGGGGAAGCTGCTGGCCTGCCGGCCAAGCTGACGCTGATCATCGAGAACGTGAACCTCTTGGGCAACCCCTCCTTCGAGGACGGGGTCGACGCTCCCTGGGTTCTGGAGAACCTGGGCGGCTGCGAGGAGGTCCATCTGGAGGAGAAAACCGGCGACTCCCGCACCGGCGACTGGCACTATCATTTCTGGTCCCCGGACGCGGACAAGGTGGAGTTCACCCTGGAGCAGACCCCCGCGGACCTGGAAACCGGCACCTACGACTTCACCATCCACATCATGGGCGGCGACTGCGGGGCCTATGAGGTCTACGCCTACGCCGAGGTGGACGGGGAGATCGTGGACACGGCGCCCATGGAGATCACCGCCTGGAACGAGTGGCATTCCGGTACGGTTTCCGGCATCGAATACCAGGCGGGCCAGACCCTGACCCTGGGCATCTATGTGAAGGCCCCCGCCGCCGGCGCCTGGGGCAAGATCGACGACGCGTCCCTCAGCATAAGATAAACGAAACAAAAATGGAGAATACTATGGACAAACTGATTCTGAATCTGATTCACCGGCCCGAAATGGTGCCGGAATATGCCGAAAAGGTCACCGGCCACGGCAAGGAGGAGAATCTGGGCCGGAAGGCGCTGCTGACCGAGAGCCTGGACATCTTCAAGACCCAGCAATACCTGGCCCACAAGCACGGGCTGAAAACCACCATCCAGATGACCTACGCCAGCCTCTTCAACGCCGAGGCCGTGGCCCTGGCCAAGGAGCACCACGAAGCCTACGGCGACGAGATCTCCCTGTCCCTGCTGGGCCTGCCCTGCGAGCAGTTCCGGGAGAAGTACAAGACCAAGGACTTCTGCATCTGGATGTTCTCCATGGAGGACAAGAAATCCATCGTCCGGGACGTCTTCGGCAAGTTCTATGAGGCATTCGGCTTCTATCCCGAATCCACCGGCTCCTACTACATGGACGCGGATCTGATCAACTTTATCAAGGCCGAGTACCCCTCCGTCAAGTGCGCCGTGGCTACCTGCTGGGAGGAGGGCCCCAAGGCCTACCACACCTGCAACAACTCCTGGTACACCTTCATGGACGGCGGCCCCTGGGCCCCCTGGATCCCCTCCAAGGTCAACACCCACGCCCCCGCCGCCAACGCAGCGGAGGACAGCGGCATCGTGGCGATCCCCCATCTGAGCCGGGACCTGCTGGCCTGCTACGACGGCAACGGCTCCAACTTCGGCACCCATCCCCAGAACGTGCTGCGGGGCATGATCTACGACACCAAGACCTGGGAATATCCCTATCTCTACAACCTGATCGACCAGTACCGGAGCCTTTCCAAATACAACGACGGCTACGCCTACAACATGATGTTCGTGGGCCCCGGCTGGATGAACAAGATGGGCCGCTGGGAGCAGCCCTATGAGCTGCTGTACAAGTCCTATGAGGACGGCTGCGCCTACTACGGCAAGCTGAAGGCCGAGGGCAAGCTGGTGGATATGACCATGGCCGAGTTTGCCGACTACTACCGGTCCGTCAAGAGCTACACCACCCCGGAATGCGCCCTGTGGCGGGACATTCTCTACGGCTCCGACAAGCAGCTGTTCTGGTACTGCGACCCCTATATGCGGGCCTGCGTCAACATGGACCAGGGCGGCGCCATTGTGGACCTGCGGCCCTACGCCGCCAAGCTGGAGTGGCCCGTGGGCATCGGCACTCCCCATATCCAGGACGCCAGCTATCCCTTCCTGATCCAGGAGAAGTACCGGGCCGGCTACTTCACCCACTATGCCGGCGAAGGCACCGTCCGTTCCGCCAAGGTCTGCTGGAAGGGAGAAGAGGTGGATCTCTGCCTCTGCCGCACCAAGGCCCGGTTCTCCCATGTGGGAGAGGACCGGATCCTGACCCTGGACCCGGTGGACATCGAATTTGCCGGCGGCCTCACCGTGAAGCTGCAGACCGTCATCACCTTCTCCGAGGGCAGCTCCAACATCCGGATCGACCGGAAGATCCTGAGCATGTCCGACCCGGAGGCGGAGGTCACGGTGAAGGAATACATGGTGGCCTGCTACGGCACCACCGAGTACACCGAGGATATGTCCTCCCTGACCCTGCATATCGAGGCAGGGGAGGCGGACAGCGTGACGATCCCCTATGAATACAAGTGCCGGGAGGCTGCCGTCCCCGGAGCCGAGGAGGTCAGCTGCACCATCCCGCCCATCAAAACCCGGGTCTCCATGCTGGCCAACGGCCGGAATAAGATCGGCTTCGTGCGGGAGGGCTATGCCTTCAGCCCCATGTTCACCCTCGGCTATGAACGGAATCTCAAGGAAAAGGAGGTCTTTACCACATGGCTCAATCTGGAAAGGGCAGACTGAATTACCGGTGCCCCTCCTGCTTTATGCGGGACATCGACATGGACATGTTCTACGACAAGGAAAAAGACGAATTTTACTGCCTGCGCTGCCAATACCGGGGCAATGAGGCGGACGTTCTGGCCAAGAACGAGCTGGCCCGGTTCCGCTACGGCGCCATGTACAAGAGGTTCACCTTCGATGATTGATCTGATCAAAGGCGCAGATATTTCCTCGCTTTTGGAGGTGGAGGCCGCCGGCGGCCGGTTTTACGATCAGGCAACAGGCAACAGGCAACAGACAACAGGGGACGGGGGAACGGATTGCCTCGGCCAGTCATCGGACTGGCCTCGCAATGACAGAATCGAAACCGTTTCCGCCGTAGGGGCCGATGCCCACATCGGCCCGCCCGAGGCAGCAACCTGCCCGCCCGAGGACCTGCTTTGCATCCTGCGCCGCCACGGCGTGAATCTGATCCGCCTCCGGCTCTGGAACGACCCCTATGACGAAGCCGGCAAGCCCTATGGCGCCGGCACCAACGACCTGGCCCGGACCATGGAGCTGGCCCGCCGCTGCAAGGCCCTGGGCCTGCCCTGGCTGCTGGACTTCCACTACTCCGACTTCTGGGCGGACCCGGGGAAGCAGTATCCCCCCAAGGCCTGGGCGAGCTTCAACCCGGAGCAGCTGGAGCAGGCGATCTATGCCTTCACCCGGGAGACTCTGGCGACCCTTAAGCAAGCGGACCTGCTGCCCGCCATGGTGGCCCCGGGGAACGAGCTTTCCAACGGCCTGCTCTGGCCTCTGGGAAAGACCCCCAACTGGGAGAACATTGCCCGGTTCGTCTCTGCCGGACTGCGGGCGGTGAAGGATACGGATCCCGGGCTCCGGACCATGATCCATCTGGATAACGGAGGCAACAACGCCCTCTACCGGTATTGGTTCGACAGCTACCTGGCCGCAGGCGGGGCGGACTTCGACTGCATCGGCCTCAGCTATTACCCCTTCTGGCACGGAAGCATGGAATCCCTGGGGGATAATATGCAGGATCTGGCGAACAGGTACGGCAAGCCCATGATCGTGGTGGAGACCTCCACAGCCTTCACCCTGACCGAATGCAACGAGTATGAGGGCATCTCCCTAGAGGAGAAGCGGGGCCTGGCCGCCAACGAGCGGACTGCGGCCGCCGTACCCTATCCCATGAGCCCGGAGGGACAGGCCGCCTTCCTGCGGGATCTGTGGGCTGTGATCCGCAAGGTCCCCAGGGACCTGGGCCGGGGCTTCGTCTGGTGGGAGCCCGCCTGGCTGCCGGTGAAGGGCAGCGGCTGGACCACCCCGGAGGGCCTGGCCTATATCCGGGAAACCGGCCCCGGCGGCAACGAGTGGGCCAACCAGGGTCTCTTTGACTATGCGGGCAGCGCCCTGCCTGCGCTGAAAAGCCTGGAAAATTTGTAAAAAAACACTTGCATTTTTGAAAAGCCTGTGCTATTATATACCGGCCTATGAATGGAGTGGTCCTCTGGCACTGCCGGCGTGATGAGCGCAGCGGCATTTCCTGTGTCATGAACGCCCAAATAACAAGGAGGACAAACAAATGGATCTGATGAAGGCTTTAACCAGCCAGTACATGAAGGAAGAGCTGCCCGTGGTTCGCGTGGGCGACACTGTCCGGGTTCATGTAAAAATCAAGGAAGGCTCCCGTGAGAGAGTCCAGGTTTTCGAAGGCACCGTCATTGCCAAGAAGCACGGCGGCATCGAGGAATCCTTCACCGTCCGCCGCCTGAGCTACGGCGTGGGCTGCGAGAAGGTTTTCCCCATCCATGCCCCCAACATTGTCAAGGTCGAGACCGTCCGTAAGGGCAAGGTTCGCAGAGCCAAGCTGTACTACCTGCGGGATCGTCTGGGCAAGGCTGCCAAGGTCAAGGAAAAGGTGTAATCCAATAGAAACCGCAAAACGGAGCGTGCCCTTGCTCATACAGAGCAGAGACAGCTCCGTTTTTTGCTTGCCCCAAAGGAGAACGCTTATGAATCTGATTCTGAAACGCTGCGTCTGTCTGCTGCTGACGCTGGCTCTGCTTTCCGGCCTGACCCAACCCGGGCTGGCCGCTTCCTCTGCAGACTTTTCCGACGTGCCGGAGGACAGCTGGTACACCGAGGCGGTCCGCTATACCGTGGAGCGCGGCATGCTCCGGGGCGTGGCCGAGGGCCTGTTCGGCCCCAAGCGGGCGATGGACCGGGCCATGCTGGTGACGGTGCTCTGGCGGATGGCAGGCGCCCCGGCATCTGCTGGGGAGCTGCCCTTCAAGGATCTGTCCGAGGACGGATACTATCTGGACGCCCTGCGCTGGGCGGTCTCCAATCATCTGACTGCAGGCGTGGACGCCACGCATTTCGGGCCCCATCGGAAGGTCACCCGGGAACAGCTGGCGGCCATGCTGTACCGGTATGCGGCGCTTCTCGGCCGGGCAGAGAGCGGGCAGGTGAATCTGAAAACCTATCCGGACGGCGGCAATGCCTCGGCCTATGCAAGGGATCCGCTGCGGTGGGCCATCTCCAACCGCCTGCTGCAGGGCGCCCTGTCCGAGGGAATCAACTATCTCCGCCCAAGGAAGGATACGACCCGGGCGGAGGCAGCGGTGATTCTGATGGGCTTCCACCGGCACATGGTGTTGGGCGAGCCCCAGGCGCCCGCCCGGCCGCCCCAGGAGGCGCCTCAGCCGGAGAGCAAACTGACCCTGTGGATCGAAGGGGAGAAGGCAGAGAACTGTCCCGTCTGGGATGGAACCGCCTATTGCTCTGTGCGGGAGCTGGCCCGGATCGGCGCCGGCAGCCTTGCCGAAGGCGGCAACCTGTGGCTGCAGGCCTGGGGCAGCAGCATCTATCTGCAGGAAAACGGCGCAGCGCTGCTGCTGAAGGGCCGGAAGCAAGCCCTTTCGAACCCAACCCGTCTGTGGGAGGGCAGCTGGTATGTGCCGGCTGAGCTGCTGCAGCGTCTGGGCATGGACAAGCTGGAGGATCCGGAAAATCTCCAGAGCTTCTTCATGCGCCTGCCCCGGCACGAGCAGGTGCCGACAGGCAGAAAGCTCGTGATCCTCCGCTACCATTGCGTCAGCGACGACATCTGGGGCAGCGAGGGCCTGTTTATGAGCCCGGAAAAGGTGGAGGCGCAGATCTCCGCCATGGAGGAGCTGGGCTGCAGCTTTCTGACCTTTGAGGATCTGCCGCAGCTGGATCAATATGAAAAGCCGGTGCTTCTGACCTTTGACGACGGGTATCGGGACAACTATACCGAACTGTTCCCGATTCTGAAACGGCACAACGCCAAGGCGACGATCTTTATGGTCACACGGCTGATCGGCTCCGGGAAGTATCTGACCGAGGCGCAGATCCGGGAGATGGACGCCTCCGGCCTGGTGAGCTTCCAGAGTCACACCGTAAGCCATGCGGATATGTCCGCCCTGTCAGAGGAGGAGCAGCGCTATCAGCTCTCCGAATCCAGGCTGGCCATCGCCCGGCTGACCGGGAAGATCCCCTTTGCGCTGAGCTATCCGAAGGCGAAGGCCTCCGCGGAAGCCCTGGCGCTTGTGTCGGAGTACTATCTCTACAGCGTCCTCCGGGACGGCCTCCCCTATGAGACCGGCACGGATCCCTACCGGATCCCCCGGTTCGTCATGCCAAGAGATCTCACCATGGAGACCTTCCTGACCTATTTTGACTGCTTTACGTGACCCGCTTCAAAAGGCGGCCCGGTGCGTTGCGCCGGGCCGTCTTTACGGTCCCAGGAACCTTTTTCCCGGCGGCTCGTCAAAAAACCGGGCTTGGAGACCGGTTCCTGCAGGGAAACCCCATCTGTAAATTTTCCGTAAAAACCCACGCAGACGGGAGCATTCTGTTTGACAAGCCGAGGGATAATAGTGTATAATGTATGCTGATATATTGCGAGCACTGTATGTTATCCGCGTATGTCTGCAAATGGAGGACTGTATCATGCGTAATCCATCCAATCTGAAACGAAAAATTGTCCGGGACCCGCACCAGAGAACCATCACGGGCCGGATTGTTCATATCCTCTGGCTGTTTGTGGCGGCGGCGATTTTTGTCACCGCCACCTTAGGCGTGGCCGGCGGCGTTGCCGCCAGGCGGGTGCTGAATAAAGGCGTTGCCTATCTGGAGGAGGTCCGGCAGCGGGACGAAACCCACTTCAGCCTGAACGGCATGCGGCTGAACCAGAGCTCCTTCATCTATGCCAAGAACCCGAAGACCGGCGAGTTTGAGGAGCTTCGGCAGCTTCTGGCGGTGGAAAACCGGGTCTGGGTGAGCCTGGACGAGGTTCCCCCCGAGATCATCAACGCCACCGTGGCCATCGAGGATAAGCGCTTCTGGGAGCATGACGGCGTGGACTGGATCCGGACCCTGGGCGCCTCTGCCAACATGTTCCTGGGCAGCGGCAGCTTCGGCGGCTCCACCCTGACCCAGCAGCTGATCAAAAACCTGAGCCAGGACAAGGACGTCACTGTCCGCCGGAAAATCACCGAAATCTTCCGGGCCCTGGACTTTGAAAAGCACTACTCCAAGGAAGAAATCCTGGAGTGGTATCTGAATACCATCTATCTGGGGGAGGGCGCCTACGGCGTCAAGAGCGCAGCCAACGTCTACTTCGGCAAGGAGCTGAACGAGCTGACCGTGAAGGAGTGCGCCTGTATCATCGGCATCACCAACAACCCCTCCCGGTACGATCCCTATATCTACCCGGAAAACAACGAGCAGCGGACCCTGACGATCCTGCAGCAGATGCACGAGCAGGGCTATCTCTCCGACGAGGCCTATGAAAGCGCCAGCGACCAGAAGCTGGAGTTCAAGAACCTGGTGACCGGCGATCAGAAGTTTACCTGCGTTTCCTGCGGCTATTCCGGCACCATCAAGAAATTCGATGCCGCCGGCGACTATTATATCTGCCCCATCTGCCAGACCCAGAATCAGTTTGAGGTGGAGGAGGAAGACTACTACACCTACTTTGAGGACATGGTGATCCGGGACGTGATCGCGGATCTGGTGGAGAAGAAGGGCGTTTCCGAGGCGGTGGCCGGTCAGATGGTGACCTCCGGCGGCTACCGGATCTATTCCACCGTCGACCTGGACCTCCAGGCCAAGGTGGATGCGATCTATTCCGATCCTGCCAACGTGCCCGAGACCTATTCCACCCAGCAGATGCAGTCCGCCATCGTGGTCATCGACAACGAGACCGGTGATATTGTGGCCATTGCCGGCGGCGTGGGCAAGAAGGAAGGCAACCTGACCTGGAACCGGGCCACGAATTCCAAGCTGTCTCCGGGCTCCTCCATCAAGCCTCTGACGGTCTACGGCCCCGGCCTGGCCATGGGCATCATCACGCCGGGCTCCGCCTATGAGGACTCTCCCTATATGGAGCTCAACGGCAAGGACTGGCCCCAGAACGAAAACCGGAAATACAGCGGCTGGATGCTGGTCAACAACGGCCTGGCCCAGTCTCTGAACACCATCGCCGTCAAGGTGCTGGCGGACGTGACCCCGGAGCAGAGCTTCGCCTTTGCCAGGGAGCATTTCGGTCTGACGAGCCTGGTGGAGCGGGAGGAGATCAACGGCATCGGCTTCACCGACGTGGCGCTGGCGCCCCTCGGCATGGGCCAGCTGACCCACGGCCTCACCATCCGGGAAATGGCCTCGGCCTACGCCACCTTCCCCAACGGCGGCGTCTACCGGAAGGCCCGGTCCTACACAAAGGTGGTGGACAGCGAGGGCAACGTAATCCTCGACAACGAGCAGAAGACCGACGTGGCCATGGATGCCCACGCGGCCTGGTATATGGTATATATGCTGCAGTACGCCTGCCAGAACGGCACCGGCAAACCCGCCCAGATCGAGGGCGTCCCCGTGGCGGGCAAGACCGGCACCACCTCCGACAACCACGACCGCTGGTTCTCGGGCTTCACGCCCCGCTATACCGCCACGGTCTGGTGCGGCTTTGACAACCCGGAGGAGGTCCGGCCCGTGGTGAACACGAACCCGGCTGTGGTCATGTGGAAAAAGGTCATGTCCTCTCTGATGGAGGATCTGCCCCCGGAGGAGATCGGCACCTTTGAGATGCCGCAGGATGAGGCGTTTGTCACCTGCCAGGTCTGCAGCCAGACCGGTCTGCTGGCCGGAGATATGTGCGAAGCCAAGACCATCCAGCTCTTTGCCTCGGATGTGCCGGAAAAGAAATGCTCCAACCATGCCGGATTTGACATCCAGTTGTGCTATCCCAACGGAAAGAGCGGCCAGGCCTACTGCTGCAACGACTACTGCCTGGTTTACCGGGGCATCGTGAACAGCGCCGAGTTCAAAGCGCTGGCGGAGGCCTATCCCGCCCTGAAGCGGTTCACCCTCAATGAAATTGAAGCCAAGACCATTTCCGTCCTGAAGGACGGCGAGAACGACAGCAGCGCCACCCTGGAACGGGCTCTGGAGGAGAACAAGATCACCCGCTGCACCGTCCACAGCCAGGATACCCTGCTGGAGCTGGAGGCCGCGATCCGGGAGGCCCGGGAGGCCATAAACAACCAGCCGGAGCCGGAGCCGGACCCGGATCCCGACCCGGACCCGGACCCCGAGGAGCCTTGACGGCCATAATCGGGCGGCTGTGGCTGCACGGAATCAAACCCCTTGAACGATCAAAGATAAACGGAGAAACACCATGTGGATTGCTGACCAATGGAAGGAATATGAGGTGCTGGACACCTCTGACGGCGAAAAGTTAGAGCGCTGGGGAAACTATATCCTGGTTCGCCCGGACCCCCAGGTGATCTGGAACACTCCGAAGACGGATCCCCGCTGGCGGCGGTATGACGCCCGCTATGCCCGGTCGAGCACCGGCGGCGGCAAGTGGTCCGACCACAAGCTGCCGGAGCATTGGGCCCTGCACTATAAGGATCTGACCTTCCTGGTGAAGCCCATGAACTTCAAGCATACCGGCATCTTCCCGGAGCAGGCGGTGAACTGGGATTTCATCACCGAGACCATCCGGTCCGCCGGCCGGCCCATCCAGGCCCTGAACCTCTTCGCCTACACCGGCGGCGCCACTTTAGCCTGCGCGGCGGGCGGCGCCAGCGTCTGTCATGTGGACGCGGCCAAGGGCATGGTCCAGATGGCAAAGGAGAACGCCCGGGCCTCCGGCCTGGAGAACGCTCCCATCCGCTGGATCGTGGACGACTGCGGCAAGTTCGTGGAGCGGGAGATCCGCCGGGGCAAGCGGTACGACGTGGTGATCATGGACCCGCCCTCCTACGGCAGAGGCCCCTCCGGGGAGATCTGGAAGCTGGAAACCAGCCTCTATCCCTTTGTGGAGCTGGTGAGCAGGGTGCTGTCGGATCAGCCCCTGTTCGTGCTGGTCAATTCCTACACCACCGGCCTGGCCCCCTCCGTGGTGGGCTATATTCTGGACAGCATTCTGTCCAAGCGCTTCGGCGGCCACACGGAGAGCCACGAAATCGGCCTCCCCGTCACGGACTCCGGCCTGGTGCTGCCCTGCGGCGCCACAGGCCGCTGGCTCGCGCCGGGCAATTGAGAATGGAAAATTGATAATTGAGAATTGTCGGAGTTTTGCAAATTGCAATTTGCAAAACACATTTCATTGTCACTTTTCAATTGTCAATTATCAATTCGATAAGGAGAACCTATGTCAAATATCATTCGTACCGAAGCGCTCAGCTTTACCTACCCAGCCTCCGGGGACAGGCTTTCGCTCCCGGTGTTTGAACAAGTGAATTTGGAAATCGAGGCCGGCAGCTTCACCGCGGTGATCGGCCCCAACGGCTGCGGGAAATCCACCCTGGCCAAGCAGTTCAACGGGGTGCTGCTGCCCTCCGGCGGAACGGTCTGGATCGAGGGCATGGACACCTCCGACGAGGCGCTGCTGCTGGAGATCCGACGGACCGTAGGCATGGTCTTCCAGAACCCGGACAACCAGATCGTTGCCAACGTGGTGGAGGAGGACGTGGCCTTTGCCCCGGAAAATCTGGGGATCCCCTCGGCGGAGATCCGCCAGCGGGTGGACGAGGCCCTGAAGACCGTGGGCATGTACGACTATCGGGAGCACGCCCCCCATCTGCTGTCCGGCGGCCAGAAGCAGCGGATCGCCATTGCGGGCGTCCTGGCCATGCGGCCCAAGTGCATTGTCCTGGATGAGCCCACCGCCATGCTGGATCCCCAGGGCCGGAAGGAGGTCATTGCCACCATTTCCCGGCTGAACAAGGAGCAGGGGATGACCGTGGTGCTGATCACCCACCACATGTCCGAGGCTGTGAACGCGGACCGGGTGCTGGTGATGCACCGGGGCGGCATCCTTCTGGACGGCACGCCCCGGGAGGTTTTCGCCCAGGTGGAGACCCTGCGGTCCGCGGGCCTGGACGTGCCCCAGACCGTGGAGCTGGCCTTCCGCCTGAACCAAAACGGCTGGAGCCTGCCCCTGGACGCGCTGACCGTGGAGGAATGCGCGGAGGCAATCGCCAAAGCTCTTGAAATCGAAAATTGATCATTGAAAGTTGGCGGAGTTTTGCAAATCACGATTTGCAAAACACATTCATTTTCAACTTTCAATTCTCAACTTTCAACTGATACAGGAGGATACCTCTTTGGACCCTACCAATCCCATTCTGGAGGTCAAGGATCTGACCCACGTCTACAGCGCGGGCACGCCCTTTGAACATACCGCCATCGAACATATCTCCTTTTCCGTGGGGGCCGGGGAGCTGATCGGACTGATCGGCCACACGGGCTCCGGCAAATCCACGCTGATCCAGCATCTGAACGGTCTGCTCAAGCCCACCTCGGGCAAGGTGCTGTTCCACGGAGAGGACATCTGGAAGGATAAGAAATTCACCCAGTCGATCCGCGGACGGGTCGGCCTGGTGTTCCAATACCCGGAATATCAGCTCTTTGAGGAGACCTGCTTCAAGGACATCGCCTTCGGCCCCAAAAATCAGGGCATCACCGGCAACGAGCTGACGGAGCGGGTGTACCGGGCCGCCGCCTTTGTGGGCCTGGACAAGGACATCCTGGAAAAATCTCCCTTTGACCTCTCCGGCGGCCAGAAGCGCCGGGTGGCCATCGCCGGCGTCATCGCCATGGAGCCGGAGGTGCTGATCCTGGATGAGCCCACCGCCGGCCTGGACGCCGCGGGCAGAGACGGGATCCTGCAGAATATCCTGGACTACCGGGAGGCCCAGAAGGCCACCGTCATCATGGTCAGCCATGCCATGGAGGAGGTGGCGAACCTCTGCCAGCGGCTGATCGTCATGCGCAAGGCCGCTATCGCCATGGACGGCACCCCGGACCAGGTATTCACCCGGGCCCGGGAGCTGACGGAGATGGGCCTTTCCGTGCCCCAGGTGACGGAGATCTTCCTGGAGCTGCAGCGCCGCGGGATCCCGGTGCCGGACAGCGTCTACACCCTGTCCCAGGCCATTTCCGCCCTGCAGAAGCTGAAGGGAGGGAAGACCCCGTGCTGAAGGATATCACCTTAGGTCAGTTCTTCCCCGGGAAAAGCCTGATCCATCGGCTGGACCCCAGAGCCAAGCTGCTGATCCTGCTGGCCTACTTTGTGGCCCTGTTCCTGGCCAAGTCCTATATCTCCTACGGGCTCATGGTTCTGTTTTTGGCGGCGGCAACGATGATTGCCCGGATTCCCTTCAAGTCCATGACCCGGGGCCTCAAGCCCATGCTGATCTTTATCATCCTGACGGCGGTTTTGAACCTGCTCTATACCAAGGGCGGGCGGCTGCTGCTGTCCTGGAAATTCATCCACATCTATACCGAGGGCATCAAATCCGCGGTCTTTATGGCCCTGCGGATCATTCTGCTGATCTGCGGCAGCTTCCTGCTGACCTATACCACCTCGCCCATTGCCCTGACCGACGCCCTGGAGCGGCTGCTGTCGCCCCTGAAGTTCATCAAGGTCCCGGTGCATGAGCTGGCCATGATGATGTGCATTGCCCTGCGATTCATCCCCACCCTGATCGAGGAGACCGATAAGATCATGTCCGCCCAGAAGGCCAGAGGCGCCAACTTTGAAACCGGCAGTCTTCTGAAGCGGGCCAAGGCTTTGATCCCGATCCTGGTGCCTCTGTTTGTGAGCGCCTTTCGCCGGGCCGACGAGCTGGCCACGGCCATGGAGTGCCGCTGCTACCACGGGGGAGAGGGCAGGACCCGCATGAAGGTCCTGCGCTTCACCTGGCTCGACCTGGGGGCCTTCGCTGTGGCCGGATTGCTTCTGGCAGCGGTCATTGTTTTACGACACTTTGGACTATGATTGTGAATCATGAAAAACATTGCTTTGGTTTTGAAGTATGAGGGCTCCGCCTATCACGGCTGGCAGGTCCAGAAGAACGCGGTCTCCGTGGCCGCCACAGTGGAAAAGGCCGTGGCCATGGTGGTGGGCCATCCCGCCCACGTCACCGGCTGCGGCCGCACCGACGCCGGGGTCCATGCCAAGCGCTACGTGGCCAACTTCCGCACGGATTCCCGGATCCCTGTGCAGCGGCTGCCCTATGCGCTGAATACCCATCTGCCGGAGGACATCGTGGTCAGCGACGCCTTTGAGGTCCACGAGGGCTTCAACGCCATCGGCTCCTGCGTGCGGAAGGAGTACACCTATCTGATCTATAACTCCCGGATCAAGGATCCGTTTTATGTAAACCGTGCCTGGTTTTACCCGAAGTCCCTGGACGAAAGGATCCTGCAGAAGGCCGCGGACTGCTTCGTGGGGACCCACGATTTTGCCGCGGTCCGTTCTGTGGGCACGGACGTGAAGTCCACGGTCCGGACGGTCTACCATTTCCAGGTGGAGCGGGAAGGGGACCTGCTTCGGTTCCGGATCTGCGCCAACGGCTTTTTGTACAACATGGCCAGAGCCATGGTGGGCACCGTGGTCTACGCGGCGGAGGGAAAGTATCCCCCCGAGGCCGTCACGGAGATCCTGGCGGGAGGCAATCGGACCGCTGCCGGTCCCACAGCCCCTCCGGGGGGCCTGTATATGACCCGGCTCTGGTATGACGACGGGAAGGCGGTGTTTCAAATTGCGTGATACCCAAGCTTCCAAACCGAAGGCCCCGAAGAATCACAAACGGGGCTGGCGGATCTTTCGCATCTGCCTGATCGTGCTGGCGCTGCTGCTGGTGCTGATCCTTGCGGCGGCGCTGCTGTTTCCCAAGCAGGTGAACCTGGACCGGGTGGTCCGGTTCTTCCGCTATATGGGCCTGCGGGACAAGGAAAGCTACGGCACCGTCACCTTTGACGCCGGGGCCTCCAACTGCTACGGGTCCTTTGACGGGGGCCTGCTGGTGGCCGGAGAGGGCGGCCTGATCCTATACGACATGGAGGCCGAGCGGAAATGCACCCTGCAGACAGGGCTGACCACCCCGGTGCTCAGTACCGGCGAAGAAATCGCCGTCTGCTACAGCCCCGGGGGCACCTATCTGGGTCTGATCGGCAGCGGCGGCAAGGTCCTGGCGGACAAGAACCTGTCCGGCGCGCTGACCGACGCGGAGGTGAGCCCGGACGGCTATCTCTGCTATCTCACCGAGGAGTCCGGCTATAAGTCCGTGGCCACGGTGCTGAATAAAAATCAGGAGCCCATGTACGTGCTCTATTCCCGGTCCAGCTATCTCAACGCCTGCGCCGTCTGCGAGAAGGGCAGGCTGCTGGCGGTGGCCACCCTGGGGGAGAAGCGGAGCGTGTTCCGCTCCGGCGTCACCATCCTGCGGACCGACGCCCCCATCAACGACCTGGACACGGAGGAGAGCGGCGTCGTGCGGGCGGATCTGGGCAACCGGGTCGTCTACGACCTGCAATTTCTGGACAAGGAGCATCTTTGCGCCGTCTGTCAGGACGAGATCTGCATCCTAGATACGGAGGGCAGCATTCTCGAAACCCTCTCTCTGGACGGCCAGACCCTGCTGGACTACGCCGTCAGCGACAAGGGCTTCCTGGTGCTGGCCCTGGAGAAAAACGGCCGGGGCACCCGGAAGGTCACCGTCCTGGACGAGACCGGCAAGACCCTGGCGGAGCTGGAGCCGGAGGACCGCCTGCTGAGCGTCTCCGCCGCCGGGAAATATGTGGCGGTGCTGACCGAATCCGACCTGCAGATCTATGACAAAGAGCTGGACCGGTATTTCCGTACAACGGAGCTGCACGGGGCCCAGCGGGTCCTGGCCAGAGACGACGGCACAGCCCTGCTGATCGGCGTCAACTCTGCCAAACTGTATATTCCATAAGGCGAAAGCGCCTGAAAGGAGCCGAAATGAGACCAACGCTTTGCAGCCGCTGCAAGAAAAATGTCGCGGTGATCTTTATTACGAAAATCGAAAACGGGGTTTCCACCAACGAGGGCCTGTGCCTGAAATGCGCCAAGGAGCTGGGCATCAAGCAGGTGGACGATATGGTGAAGCAGATGGGCATCTCCGATGAGGATCTGGAAAACCTCTCCGGGGAAATGATGACCCTGCTGGGAGGCAACAACGATCCCGACGCCCCCGAGGAAGAGGATCTGGACGGTCAGACCGCCACCTTCCCCTTTCTGAACAAGCTCTTCGGCGGCGCCGCCCGGGACCAGAACCCTGCCCCCAGGCAGGAGCCTCCCAAGGGCGGCCAGACGCCTCCACCGCCCAGCCGGAAGAAGCATAAGTTCCTGGACACCTACTGCCTGGATCTGACCCGGCGGGCCCGGGAGGGCAAGCTGGACCGGATCGTGGGCCGGGAGGAGGAGACCGAGCGGGTCATCCAGATCCTCAACCGCCGGCAGAAGAACAATCCCTGTCTGATCGGCGAGCCCGGCGTGGGCAAGACCGCCATCGCCGAGGGCCTGGCCCAGAAGATCGCCAAGGGCGAGGTGCCCTTCAAGCTCCGGGATAAGGAGGTTTTCCTGCTGGATATGACCGCGCTCGTGGCGGGCACCCAGTTCCGGGGCCAGTTTGAGAGCCGCATGAAGAATCTGATCCAGGAGATCCAGGCCTGCGGCAATATCATCCTGGTGATCGACGAGGTCCACAACTTAGTGGGCGCCGGCGACGCCGAGGGCTCCATGAACGCCGCCAATATCCTCAAGCCCGCCCTGTCCCGGGGCGAGGTCCAGGTGATCGGCGCCACCACCTTCAAGGAATACCGGAAGTATATCGAGAAGGACTCCGCTCTGGAGCGCCGGTTCCAGCCGGTCATCGTGACGGAGCCCACCATCGAGCAGTCCATCGCCATCCTCAAGGGCATCGCCCCCTACTATGAGCAGTATCACGGGGTGGAGATCACCCCCGAAATCGCCCGGCAGACCGTGGTGCTCTCCGAGCGGTATATCACCGACCGGTTCCTGCCGGACAAGGCCATCGACCTGCTGGACGAGGCCTGCTCCGATGAAAACCTCCGCAACCCGGTGATCAACCAGCTGGCCACCGCCTCCAAGGACCTGGCTGACGTGGAGTTTGAGCTGAAAATGCTCACCGAAAAGCCCGAGGAGAAGACCCCGGAGGACTATGAGCGCATCGCCACCCTCCGGTCCAAGGCCTGCCAGCTGGGCGAGCAGGTGGCGGAGCTGGAAGCCCGGCCCAAGCCCCGGCTGACCATGGAGAACCTGGCCCGGATCATCGAGCTGTGGACCAAGATCCCCGCCGCCAAGATCCAGGCCCAGGAATATGAGCAGCTGCGGCATCTGGAGGACAGCCTCAAAAAGCACGTGGTGGGCCAGGACGAGGCCATTTCCGCCATCTGCTCCGCCATCCGCCGGAGCCGTGCCGGCATCAGCCCCAAGAAGCGGCCGGTGTCCTTCATCTTCGTGGGCGCCACCGGCGTGGGCAAGACCGAGCTGGTCAAGCGGCTGGCCGACGAGCTGTTCGAGTCTGTGGAATCCCTGATCCGGCTGGATATGTCCGAGTATATGGAGAAGCATTCGGTCTCCAAGATCATCGGCTCTCCTCCGGGCTATGTGGGCTATGACGAGGCGGGCCAGCTCACCGAGAAGATCCGCCGGAAGCCCTATTCCGTGGTGCTCTTCGACGAAATCGAAAAGGCCCATCCCGACGTGATGAATATCCTGCTGCAGATCCTGGACGACGGCCGCATCACCGACGCCCAGGGCCGGCTGGTGAACTTTGAAAACACCATCATCGTTATGACCTCCAACGCCGGCTCCGACCGGCGGGACGGCTCCGTGGGCTTCGGCAAGTCCGTCACCGAGCAGTCCAAGGAGAAGGCCCTCAAGGCCCTGGGAGAATTCCTCCGGCCCGAGTTTATCAACCGGGTGGACGAGATCGTCTGCTTCAATAAGCTCACCGAGGCCAACTTCCGGGATATCGCGGTGATCATGCTGAAGGAGCTGCAGGAGGGCCTCAAGGACCACGGCGTCGAGCTGACCTGGGAGGATTCCGTTCTGGACTACCTCACCGAGAAGTCCTATTCCGTCCAGTACGGCGCCCGGAATCTCCGCCGGACCATCGAAAAGGACATCGAAAACCCGGTGGCCGAGAAGATTATCGACAGCTACAAGGAGCCCCTGCGGAGCATCCGTCTGTCGGTTGCTGAGGGCAAGCTGTGCCTGCAGGCAGAATGAAGGCCCGCACCGTGGCCATGGGCGGCGTCTTTGCCGCCCTGGCGGTGGTGATCATGCTGCTGGGCGGCTTGATCCCGGTGGCGACCTTTGCCTGTCCCATGCTGGCCTCCGGACTTCTGGCCTGGCTGCGGCAGGAGCTGCCGCTGCCGGCCTGTATCGGCTGGTACGGCATCGTGGCCCTGCTGTCGGCCCTCCTGGGCCCGGATAAGGAGGCGGCCTTTGTCTTCCTGTTTCTGGGCTGGTATCCGCTGCTGAAGCCCCGGCTGGACCGGCTGCCGAAGCTGCCGGCGCTGGGCTTGAAGCTGCTGGTGTTTTTCGCCGCCATCGCCGGAGCCTACGGCGCAATGATCTTCCTGTTCCGACTGGAGGCCCTGGTGCAGGAGGCCCGCACCATGGGAAAGGTCCTGCTGCTCGTCACCCTGCTGCTGGGCGCCGTGACCTTCCTGCTGTTCGATTTCATCCTTTCCCGATTGCCCCTTATATTCAAAAAAAGGAAGCAGTGAGCATCCGCTCGCTGCTTCCTTTTTTGGGAACAGGGAACAGCCCACTATGTCATTGCGAGGCCGCTCGCGGCCGTGGCAATCTCTGGCACCAGGGACCAGCTTTGTCATTTCCCCTGCCTTCCGCATAGTATAAAAAAACACCGCCGGAGGGCGGAGGGGGAGGCGGGCTGCTTGGAGACCTATACGCTGTGCCTGGCGGGCAATCCGAATGTGGGCAAATCCACGATCTTCAACGGGCTCACCGGGCTGCGGCAGCACACAGGCAACTGGACCGGCAAAACCGTGGACCCGGCCCGAGGCCGGTGGACCCTGGGCCAGACCCGGTTTGAAACCGTGGATCTGCCCGGGATCTACAGTCTGGAGGGCGGCACCCCGGAGGAGGTGGTCGCCGCAAACTATCTGCGGGCGAATCCGCCGGACTGCCTGCTGGTGATTCTGGACGCCACCGCCCTGGAGCGGTCCCTGGGCCTGGCTCTGGAGCTCCGGGGCCGGACGCCCCGGCTGCTGGTCTGCCTGAATCTCACCGACGAGGCGGACCGCCTGGGCCTGCAGATCGACACCGACGTGCTCTCCGAGGCCCTGGCAGCCCCGGTGATCCCGGTCACCGCCCACAAGCCCGGAGATCTGAACCGGCTGCGGCAGGCCATTGCCGCCCGGTGCTTAGACGCGCCCATGCCCACCCGGGCGCTGTCGCTGCCCCAGGAGCGGCGGCTGGCGGAGGCGGAGGAGATCGTCCGTCTGGCCTGCCCGGACCGGCCAGAGGCCCGCCGTCGGGACTGGGACCGGCTGGCCCTGGGCCGATGGACGGCCTACCCGCTGGTGCTGGTGCTGCTGTTCGGGGTGTTTTTTCTGACGGTCTGGGGCGCAAACCGGCCCTCCGAGCTTTTGGAGGCTCTGCTGGACCGCCTGGGCGCTCTGCTGGACCGGGCCATGGCTTCCTGGCCCGGGTGGCTGCGGCGGCTGCTGGCGGACGGGATCTACGGCACCACCGCCAAGGTGGTCGCAGTCATGCTGCCCCCCATGGCGATTTTCTTTCCCCTGTTCACCCTGCTGGAGGACTTCGGCTGGCTGCCCCGGGTGGCCCTGCTGCTGGACCGGCCCTTTGCCAAGGCCGGCACCTGCGGGCGGCAGGGGCTCACCATGTGTATGGGCTGCGGCTGCAACGCCGTGGGGGTCACCGGCTGCCGGATCATCTCCGGCCCGAAGCAGCGTCTGGCCGCGATTCTGACCAACGCCATGATCCCCTGCAACGGCCGGTTTGCCACGCTGATCCTGCTTTTGGGCATCGTCTTTGGCAGAACGGATGACGCTCCGCTGCAAACCGCGGCGCTGCTGACCGGGGCGGTGCTGGTTTCGGTGCTGGTGACCCTGGGGACCACGGCTCTGCTGCGGAGGACGGTTTTGAAGGGGGAGGAGGGCGGCTTCGTCCTGGAGCTGCCCCCCTTCCGACGGCCACAAATCGGCAAGGTGCTGATCCGGTCCGTGCTGGATCGGACTCTCAAGGTCCTGGGCCGGGCGGTTACCGTGGCTGCCCCGGCGGGGGCGGTGATCTGGGGCCTGGCCAACCTGCGGATCGGGGGAGCCCCTCTGCTGGCACTTTTGGCCCGGGGCCTGGACCCGGCTGCTGCCGTCCTGGGGCTGACGGGGGCCCTGCTGCTGGCCTTTGTGCTGAGCTTTCCGGCCAATGAGCTGCTGCTGCCCCTGACGGTGCTGATCCTGACCGCCGGCACCGCCATCTCCGGGGATCTGGGGGAGGCCGGCCTCCGGGCCTTCCTCCTCGCCAACGGCGTCGGGCCCCGGACCGCCCTCTGCGCCGCGGTGTTCACCCTCTTTCACTGGCCCTGCTCCACCACGGTGCTGACCGTCCGCCGGGAAACCGGCAGCTGGTCTGCGGCTCTGGGGTCCATTCTGGTGCCCACCGCCGTGGGGGCCCTCCTCTGCGCCGGGATCCGCCTGCTCTGGCCATAATAAAACCTCCCCTAATACAGCAAAGCTGTTTTAGGGGAGGGGGACCGCCGCGCAAAGCGCGGTGGTGGAGCGGTCAATCCGCCAACGAATCCACGCTGCCTACGAACAGGGGAATCCCGGTGGAGCCGTCGACAATCAGGAACAGATAAGGCCGGGTCAGCTCCACGGTTTTCACAGGGATCGGATCCTCTCCGGGCTCCGGTGCGCCGGGGACCGGGAGCACGACTGTGGCAGCGGCGGCGCTGACGCCGTTTTCATCCAGTTCAAAGTCCGCCTTCTGGAACAGCTTGGCAACAAAGAGCTCCTCGCTGCCCATGCCGCTGAGATCCGCAGCCGGGTAGGTGAACAGATCCCGGATCCCCAGCTGCTGCAGGGCCTGGCGCAGGTCAAAGCTGCCGGTCAGATGGACCTTGGGCATGGCGGTGTGAACCTCATACGCATAGGAGGCGGTGCCCAGCAAGTTCCGCAGCCGGGCTCCGTCCAGAGCCGCCAGGGCCTCATTCAGGCTGAGATCCTCCCGGGGCAGCAGGCCCACAAACCGATATCCGCCGTACAGGCTCTCGCAGAAGCCGGTGAAGCAGTCGTCCTCCAGATAGGTGTGCTCCACAGACCGCAGCAGGTCGCAGTCCCGGACCGTGCCGTCGGCGTTGGTGAAGGTGCCGGGGGTCGTGCCCCAATAGGGATCTGTCCACTGGGCGTTCAGATACAGGGCGTTCACCAGGCAGAGCCCCTGCTCCGGCAGCTCCTCCAGCATGTTGCGGATCCTTCCATTGGTTTGGGCAGCGATCCAGCTGTTGATGGCCTGGACGCCGGTTTGATCAAAGGGGGAACGGAACACCTGGGCGCCGTAGTAGTTTGCGTTGGTCTGCAGGAA
Source organism: Oscillospiraceae bacterium (assembly GCA_902767915.1). Taxonomy (GTDB): domain Bacteria; phylum Bacillota; class Clostridia; order Oscillospirales; family Oscillospiraceae; genus JAFRPC01. The sequence goes on from CACXJE010000017.1 coordinate 25,868, forward strand.
GGCCTCCGGCACCGTGAAGTCGTTGGCGTCGCTGATCCAGATGGAGTTGGCCAGATTGGTTTCGGAAAGCTCGGTGTTTCCGGCGGTGAGCTTGGCCTGCAGGGCCGCCAGGGCCGGGTTGCAGTCCGCAAGCGGCAGGCCGAAGGCGGCCTCCAGCTGTTCCAGGGTCTGGCCCTTGGCCCCGTTGGCGGTCATGCCCAGGGCATAGAGGACGGACAGGGGAGAGAAGACGCTGTTGGGCGCAGTCATGGCCTTCCGGCTCATCGCCATGCAGGCGTCGGTGATGGCAGCCCGGGCTTCGGCGGTCAGAGCGGTCTCGTCCGGGTCGGTCTGGGCCGTATAGCCCTTGCTGAGCTCGGTGACAGGCCCGAGGCTTTCATGCAGCTTCAGGAGCCGGACGGCAAGCACCGCGGCCTCCGCCCGGGTCAGAGCCTTCCGGGGCAGGAAGCGGCCCTTTGCGTCACCCTGCATCAGCCCCAGAACCCGCATGCCCCAGACGGCCTCCTTGGCGTAGCCGGAGATCTCTGCCTCGTCCGGGCAGGGCTCCAGATACTCCTCGGGCACGGGGACGTCCTTGACTTCGGTGAGATACTTCCAAAGCATCACCGCTGCGTCCTGGCGGGTAATGGGCCGGTTGGGGCAGAACAGGGCATTGCCGCTGCTGTCGGCGGCGGCGCCGGCGGTGATGCCGTTCAGAGCCGCCCAGAGGGCGGGCTCCATATACCACTTGCCCTCCGGCGTGTCGGAGAAGAACCGCTCATATTCGTCCAGCCGTTGGTGGAAGGATACGCGATCGGTGAACCGGTAGAGGATCGTCACAAACATGGCCCGGGTCATGGACGACTTAGGGGCAAACCTTGTGCCGCCCACGCCGGCCATCAGCTTCGCCTCGCAGGCCAGACGCACCCATTCGGCGTACCAGGCGTCCTCCGGCACGTCCGAGAAGGAACCGTCAATCACAAGCTGCGGACCCTTCGTCTGCAGGGCTTCTCCGCTGGCCGCGGAAGCGCAGCCGGCGCTCATGCAGACCAGGATCGAAAGGGCCAGAAACAGGCCCGTAAATTTTTTTAAGATTGTTTTCATCTCAAAAACTCCTTTCGGTGCTACCAGGGCAGCAGCAACAGATCATATTCTCCGGTTTCGAAGACGTAGAGGCTGATCAGCACCTCCTGCCCGAAGATGATTTCATCGCCGTTGTATACGTTGTCGTTCATTTCGTCGGTGATATCCAGCTCCCAAAGCGCTCCGGTGTCGGGATGGGTGACCCGCAGGAGACTGCGGCCGTTTTCCACCACATATTCCGCCGGCCAGTCCAGGGGGACAGAATCTCCCGGCTCGTTGGTTTCCATGGGGGGGCCCTCCGGAACGGGAAAGGTCTCTATGATATCACTTTCGATGGGGTTTGGCTCTGTCACCTCGGGAAGGGGGGGATCCGTCTCCGGGGGAGGGGGCTCTGTACCCGGCTCCGTGGCAGGGGGCTCTGTGGGGGGAACAGACGGATTTGTCCCGGGGGTCACGCCGTGGTTGCCGGGCTCAGCGGGGGGCGTTTCGGAAGACTCGGGGGGCTCCGAGGGCTCTGTGGAGGGGCGTTCCGGCTTAATGACCACGCCGGGGACTGGGGGCTCCTCGGGCGCGGCGGTCTCGGAACCGGGCTCCGTATCCGTTTCGGAGGAGGCCGCCGGGGGAAGGGTGGCCTCCGGGGCGCCGGTGTCGATGACAGCCCGGGGCTCGGAGGGGGAAAGCCGCGCCTGCTTCGGCAGCAGGGAGAGTCCGGCGAGACTCACAACGGCGATCACGGCGGCCGCCGCCACAGGCTTCCAGAACCGGCGCAGGGGAATCACCTTGGGGGAGGCGGTCTGTTCGTGCTCCAGCTTCAAAAGCCGCTGACGGAAGGCCTCATCCGGTTCCACGCCGTCAAAATACGCTTTGAATTCCGCCCGAAGGGCTTCGTCCTCCCGGGCGGGGTTGGTCTTATTTTCCATGCTCGTCACCTCCCAGCAACGCTCTGAGCTGTTTTCTGGCCCGGTCGAGCCGGGTCCGGACAGCGGTTTCCGACAGGGAAAGCCGCTGTGCGATCTGCCGGACCGTGCAGTCCTCGTAATAGAACAGATACACCACGCCCCGGTATTTCACCGGCAGGGCCAGCAAAGCCTGCCGGACCGCCAGCCGGGTGTCGGTGTCTTCTGCCGCAGCGGGTATCTGCTCCGCCTCCTCCAGGCCGCGGCTGCGGCGATGGGCGGCGCTTTTCAGCAGATCCCGGCATTGGTTTGCCGTGGAGGTCATCAGATACCGCCGCAGGGCCTCCTCATCGGCGAAGTCCTTTTCGCAGCGGAGATACCGCAGAAAAACCTCCTGCACCGCGTCCTCGGCGTCCTCCCGGCTTCCGCAGAAGCTGACGGCCAGTCGGAACAGGGAGGGACCCAGCCGGGTCACCACCTGTTCATAATCAAATTCCATAGAAGTGTTCCCCCAAGTGCTTCCTGTCTGTATAACGAGTCAGGTCGGTAAAATGTCACAGCCTGGCAAATATTTTTTTCATACTGTTCTTCGATAGATTGATTTTATAGATTTCTTCTGAAGGACAGTATCAATAAAAAGCTCCGGCGCGCTGGCTCGCACGCCGGAGCGGATGCTTCGGATTTTCATTCAATTCCGGTTGTTTCGCGTATAGGCCTGCAGCTCGCGGACCTGGCCGGGGTTGTCCGCGTCCTCCCAGCACAGAACCGGGAGCAGGCGGTCGTGCTTCACGGCTTTTCCGGCAAAGGTGCCGGTGAAAATTACACCCACCTGTCGGACGGTGCCCGGGTTGAGGGTGATGATCTCCTCGCCGGAGGCGGCGATCACGCCGGTGAGGCGCTCCTCCTGCAGCAGCTTGCCCACGTCGTTGGGGAAGTCTCCGTACAGCCGGATCCGAGCGACCTGGGTTCCCTGGTTCACCAGGCTCAGCACACAGCGGACCTGGACGGTGTCTTCCTCCACAGTGAAGTTCAGCATGTAGGACTCATAGCCCAAAAACCCGACGTTGGGCACAGGCGCTTCCACCTTCCTGGCGCAGCCGGACAGCAGGCTCAGCAGAAGCAGGGCTGCCGGCAAAAGGGCATAAAGCTTTTTCATCGGCTTGGGCCTCAGATCTCGTGGGTGCGGATGAACAGCACGCCCAGGGTGTTTCTGCCGCAATGGGAGGACACGGTGCAGCCCGCCCGGGTCACGTGGACCTCCTTGAACTGGGCCAGGGACTTGAGCTTTTCCACACAGGCGTCCACCACCGGCTGGTCACAGCCGGCATGAGTGATAAAGATGTGATCCCGGACAATGTCGGAGGCGTCGCCCACCCGGTCCTCGATGTACTTCAGCAGTACGGACTCAAACTTGCCCCGGTACTTTTTGCCCACGCCCATTTTGCCGCCCTTGACCACGATGCAGGGCTTGAAATTCATCAAATTGGCGCCCAGCATGGCCACAGCGGAGCAGCGGCCGCCCTTGTACAGGAATTCCAGACTGTCGATGACAAAGGAGGCGTCCACGTAGGGAGCCAGGTCCCGGCAGTGCTGGGCGATCTCGGCGGAGGACAGCTTGCCCTCCCGGGCCAGCTCGGCAGCCCGAATCACCAGCAGACCGCCGCCGGTGGAAAGGTTCCGGCTGTCCACCACATGGACGTTCTCAAAGTCCTGCGCGGCAATGACGCTGTTCTGGTAGGTGGAGGACATTTCGGAGCTGATGGTAAAATGAATGACGCTGTAGCCCTGGTCCACATACTTGCGGAAGAAGGCGTCGCATTCCTCCAGGTTGGGGGCTGCGGTCTTGGGCAGGGTCTTGTTGGTCCGATAGTTCTCATAGATCATCTCCGGGGTGATATCCACGCCGTCGGTGAAGTCCTTGTCGTTAAGGCTGACGCCGAGCCGCATCAGCTGCACCCCGTAGCGCTCCAAGAGCTCCGGGCTCAGATCGGTGGTACTGTCGCTGGTAATGATGATTTTCTCTGCCATGGCGAACACACTCCTGTTCGTAATCGGTAATTTGAAGTCGTAAATTATCATACGACAATCCGGTGAAAAAATCAATACCTTTTTATACAGGGAACAGGGAACGGGGAACAGGGAACAGACCCGCTCGGTAGCGGCGATCATCGATCGCCACAGGCACCCCGCTCCGATGAGGCATCAGGGAACA
>CACXJE010000017.1:30046-34175 GCA_902767915.1 Oscillospiraceae bacterium
CCCCGCTCCGATGAGGCAACAGGGAACAGGGAACAGGGAACAGACCCGCTCGGTAGCGGCGATCATCGATCGCCACGGGCACCCCGCTCCGACGAGGCATCAGGGAACAAGGAACAGGGAACAGGGAACAGGCAATAGGCACCAGGCAATAGGCATCAGACCCGCTTGTAGGGACAAGCACCTGTGCCCTTCATGGGTATTGCTTGTCCGCCGTTCCCCGCACGGACCAGGCAACAGCCCACTATGTCATTGCGAGGCCGCTTGCGGCCGTGGCAATCTCCTGCATCAGGGAACAGGGAACAGGAATGCAAAAAAACCTCCCCTAACACTGCGAAGCAGTTTTAGGGGAGGGGGACCGGCCTCAAGGCCGGTGGAGGGGTGCCTGTTAAATGAATAGTGAATAATGAATAATGAATAATTTAGGAGTTTTGCAGATTGCAATCTGCAAAACACATCAAATTCTCAATTCTCAATTCTCAACTCTCAACTGTTTGTGTCTTCTCCCCGGATGCGGATGCTGCCGCCGTTGGAGAGATCCTTGCCGTCCAGCAGCATGAGCTTTTCCGCCAGCAGCCGGGACAGGCCGCCGATGATGGCCGCGGAGACGATCAGATCCTCCGTCTGGGTCACCGAGTAATCCGGGTCGTTGCCCTCGTGGTCCAGGATGGGACCGGCCACCAGCCGGACCTGCTCAATGAAGAACCGGGCGGATTTCTGATGCTGCTCGGCATACCGGGTATAGATCTCCCGCACCTGCTCCTCCGGCAGACCCATGGGCAGAAGCCGCTGGATTAGGGCGATGCTAAGCCCCTGCTTGAGGGTGCAGATCACCAGCAGATAGGCAATGTGGACCCGGTAATAGCGCTTTTTCACCGGCTCCGGCATGATTTTGGTGCGGACGTAATTGTTGATGGCCGCGGAGGTGATGAACTCCTCCTCCTTCAGCTCGGGGGGCAGATAGTCCAGGTACTGCCGCAGCAGCAGGATGACCTGCTCCATATACAGCCCGAAATTCGGAATCTGATCCCAGGCAGGGAGATGATATTGCTCCAGATACTTCTCCCATCGGCGGAGCTTGCCGGCTACCAGCGCCTTGTCGTAGGTCATGGTTCCACCCTCCATTCTTGTGATAGCTTGATTCTACCACAATATCTGAAAAAAAGCAATGGGAATCTGTTTTGAATCTGCCTTGACAAGATATGGCCCATGTGCTAATATAATATAGGATATTAGATTGTGACGAGGCTGAAATCACCTGCAGGGATCCCCGGGGTGACAGTCAGAAAGGAAGAAACATGAGCCAGTATGTAATTTTTGCGGATTCCTCCTGCGATATCATGCCGGACCTGCTTGCCCGGTGGGAGGTCCCCTTTGTGAGCCTCACGGTGAAGTTTGACGATGAGCCTGCCAGCTTCAACAATTTCGACCGTCCCTTCCCGGACTTCTATCAGAAGATGCGGGACGGCGGCGTGGCCCGGACGGCGGCTGCCAATATGGAGCTGTTCAAGGAGGCCTTTGAGCCCTATCTGCAGGCGGGGAAGGACATCCTTTACCTCGGCTTCTCCTCCGGCCTGAGCACCACGGTGAATTCCGGCGCCATGGCCGCCAAGGAGCTGATGGAGCAGTATCCGGACCGGAAGGTGATCACGGTGGACACCTTTGCCGCCTCCGCAGGCTACGGCCTGCTGGTGTACCTGACGGTGCAGGAAAAGCGGAAGGGCGCCACCCTGGAGGAGGCCGCGAAATTCGCGGAGGACACCCGGTTCCACCTCTGCCACTGGTTCACGGTGGACGACCTGGTCTACCTGAAGCGGGGCGGCCGGATCAGCGCAGCCGCAGCCTTTGTGGGCGGCGTGCTGAACATCAAGCCGGTGCTCCACATGGACGATCCCGGCCACCTGATCAATATGTTCAAGGTCCGGGGCCGCCGGGCCTCCATCAAGGCCCTGGCCGACAAGTACGGCGAGCTGGCGGTGGACAAGGAAAACGGCACGGTCTTCATCTCCCACGGCGACTGCATCGAGGACGCCAGGCTCTTAGAGCAGATGATCGCGGAGCGCTACAACGCCAACGTCAAGCTGATCACCTATGTGGGCCCGGTCATCGGTTCCCATTCCGGCCCCGGTACCCTGGCCCTGTTCTTCATCGGGCGGGAGCGCTGAGTCATGGCTGGCAAGCGAACCAAGCTGGCGGACCGGAAGCTGCCCGACTATACCCGGGGGGAGGAGATCTTCAACTTTGTCTCCCACGTGGTCGGCGGGGGACTGGCGGTTGTGATGATGGTGCTGTGCATTGTCTTTGCGTCCATCCACGGGGATCCCTGGGCCATTGTGACGTCCTGCATCTACGGCTTCTCCCTGGTGGCGGTCTATACGATCTCCAGCGTCTACCACGGTCTGCGGCCCGAAAAGGCCAAGAAGGTCCTGCAGATCCTGGACCATTGTACCATCTATCTGCTGATCTGCGGTTCCTATCTTCCGATCCTGCTGTGCGCGGTGAGACGGGAATCTCCCCCGGCGGCCTGGATCCTGCTGGGGGTGATCCTGGCGCTGACGGCGGTGGCGGTGACCTTCACTGCCATCGACCTGAAAAAGTACCGGGTCCTGTCCATGATCTGCTACATCGGCCTGGGCTGGAGCATCATTTTCGCCACGCCTGTGGCCCTGCGGGCCATCCCCCGGGCGGGGCTGATCTGGCTGGTGGCGGGGGGCGTGGCCTATACCGTCGGTGCCATCCTTTACGGCCTGGGCAAGAAGATCCGCTATATGCACGCGGTCTTCCACCTGTTTGTCATCGCCGGCAGCCTGCTGCAGTTCTTCTGTATTTTCTTTTACATTATTTAATCGCAGCGGCACACAGTGTGCGCCATATAAACGAAGCAGGGACCCGGATTCGGGTCCCTGCCTCGCTGTGTTCAGCTCTCCGTCTTGACGCGCCTTCTGCGGCGGCGGGGCTTGCGCTTGGCTTTTTTGGCAATTTCGGCTTCAAAGTTCTCTGCCAGGGCGGAGGTTTGGTCGTAGACCAGCCGGCAGACCTTCAGACTGCCGTCCGCGTCCCGCTCGAAGCGGATCCGGACGATGAAATCCCCGTGATCCGGGCAGGTGTTCTTGGAAAGGTACCGCCTGCCGGGCTGGGTGTGCCAGCCGTCGCAGGTCATTTCCTTGCCGCAGACAGGGCAAAGATTCTCCTTGCCGCCCATGTCGCCCATGGCGGCGGACTTGTCCTCGTAGTCGTGGTAGACCCGGCGGCTGACGCAGCCGGGGACCTGAGCCCCGTGGAGGCCGTCCTCATGCTCCCGCAGGGAGCCGCCGTACTCCGCAATGCCCTTTTTCAGATCCAGCTTGCTGCAGATCAGGGCGGTGTGGTAGGCGTCGCCCAGCGCGTCGTGGGCCTGGCGGGTGGCGGGGATCTCCATCATCTCCATGGCGGTGGAGAGGGCCTTCTGGTTGTTGCCGGAGCCGGTCTGGGCGTTGAAGATCATCTGAGCGTTGTACCAATGCTGGATCCAGACGGGGTCGTAGCCGTTGAGCATCATGTTTCCGGCCAGCAGGGGGATGTCGTCGAAGCCCCAGGTCAGGAAGATGCAGTCCTCTCCGCACCAGTTATAGAATTCGTTGATGGCGTCGTCAAAGCTGAGCCCCTCGGCCCTGAGCCTGCTTTCCCGGATGCCGGTGAGCTTGGCCACCCGGCTGTTGAGCCTGCGGAAGAACTTGGGCCGGATCAGAACCTGGAATTCGTCTGCGACGGTCTGGTCCTCCAGCATCCGGACAGCGCCGATCTGGATGACCTCCCCGCTGATGTGGATGGGAAGGGGCCGCTGGGCCGCATAAGAACCGGGCCAGGGCTGATTCCATTCCATATCCAGAATGATGTATTCCACACATATCTCTCCATTCATGTACACTACCCAATATCATAGCATAATTCCCAATATAAAGCAAGGTTTTTTTATAGGGAACAGTCAACAGGCAACAGGGAACAGGGAACAGACCCGCTCGGTAGCGGCGATCATCGATCGCCACGGGCACCCCGCTCCGACGAGGCATCAGGGAACAGGGAACAGGGAACAGACCCGCTCGGTAGCGGCGATCATCGATCGCCACGGGCACCCCGCTCCGATGAGGCAACA
>CACXJE010000018.1 GCA_902767915.1 Oscillospiraceae bacterium
GATTATGCAGTACACCAGCCAGGACGTTCAGAGCTTTGTGGCCGAGGAGGACGTTCGCTTTATCCACCTGGCCTTTTGTGACGTGTTCGGGCGGCAGAAAAACATCGCCATTTTGCCCTCGGAGCTGCCCAGGGCTTTTTCCTATGGGATCGCCATCGATGCCTCCGCCATTCGCGGCTTTGGCGGCCAGGTGCACTCAGATCTGTTCCTGCACCCGCTGCCTCAGACTCTCACCCTGCTGCCCTGGCGGCCGGAGCAGGGGAAGCTGGTGCAGATGCATTGCAGGGTCAGCAATCCGGACGGAAGCCCCTTTGAGAATGACACCCGCAGTCTTCTGATCCGGGCTGTGGAGGAAGCCGGCGCCAGGGGCCTGCGCTTCTCCTTCGGCGCGGAGCTGGAATTTTACCTGTTCTGCCTGGATGATCAGGGCAATCAGACCCGCATCCCCGTGGATCAGGCGTCCTATATGGACAGCGCCCCGGACGACCGGGGGGAGGGCGTCCGGCGGGAGATCTGTATGATGCTGCAGGAGCTTGGCATCCAGCCGGAGGGGGCCCACCACGAGGAGGGACCCGGCCAGAATGAGATCGACTTCCGCTATTCCGACGCGCTGTCCGCCGCGGACAACGCCATGGCCTTCCGCAGAGTGGTCAAAACCGTGGCAGCCAGAAACGGACTGTGGGCGGACTTCTCTCCCAGGCCTCTGGAGAATGCCCCGGGCAGCGGCTTTCACATCAACATTTCGGTGCAGTCCGCCACGGGTGAGGATCTGCTTGGGCCCATGATCGCGGGCATTCTCCGTCACATCGGGGAAATCACCGTATTTCTCAACCCGCTGGAGGGCTCCTATACCCGTCTGGGCCGGGACAAGGCGCCGCGGTTTATCAGCTGGTCGGCCCAGAACCGCTCCCAGCTGATCCGGGTTCCCGCCGCGGAGGGCGAATTCCGGCGGGCGGAGCTGCGCTCTCCGGACCCGGCGGCAAACCCCTATCTGGCCTACGCCCTGCTGATCTGGGCCGCCATGGACGGAATTGCAAGGAAGCTGCCCCTGCCTCCTGCCGCGGATCTGAATCTGTTTACCGCAGATGAGTCGACCCAGGCGCGGTTTGCCCGGCTGCCGGAATCCAAGGAGGCCGCCGCAGCGCTGGCTGCCTCCAGCGACTTTTTGAGAGCCCATTTGCCCCGGACGTTGATCGACAGCTATTGTCTTTGAGATGGAGAACGCAGAAAAGGGGGTGACGCGGTGCTCTTTCCAAGTCAATGCTACAGCCTGCTGCTGGTCTCCTGCTCGGAGCGGTTCAACGAAACGGTTCTCGGCCTTTGCAAGCCATATTGCGATCCCATCCGCGTGGTCCCCTCTGTGAACGCGGCAAAGCGTGCGGTTCTGGACCAGAGCTATGACCTGGTGCTGCTCAACGCGCCTCTGCCCGACGGGCAGGGGATGGACCTGGCCGCGGAGCTTTCCGCCGGGCGGCAGACCATCTGCCTGCTGCTTCTGCGGGCCCAGGAGTTCAAGCTGCTGCAGAGCCGGGCGGAGGAACAGGGTGTTTTCACCCTTGAAAAGCCCACCACACCCCGGACGCTGGAGACCGCGATTCACTGGATGCTCACGGCTCGACAGCGCCTGCGCCGTTTGGAGCAGAAAACCCAGAGCCTGGAGGAGAAAATGCAGGAGATCCGCATCGTCAACCGCGCCAAGTGGCTGTTGATCGGCCAACTGGGGATGACGGAGGCCGACGCCCACCGCTATCTGGAAAAGCAGGCCATGGACCGCTGTGTCTCCCGCCGCACAATCGCCGAGGAGATCATCCGGATTTACGATGCGTAACCATGTGTACAGGTATTCTTGCTTACAGGAGAAAACCAGACCGCGCAAGCTGAGTATGCGGATCTGGTTCTCCTGGTAGACATTTTTCTTTGCAACAGCAGAGCTTCTAACACCTGTCTAACACTTTTCCAAAAATTCAAAAAAATCGTTTTCCCGGTCATAACGAGTGATTTAATACAAAAGTGCTGAAATCCCTTGTTTTTACTGGAAAAATCGTGTATTCTATGGGCTGTAAAGCAACTGTAAGGGACGTCCTGTTACGGCTCAAGAACAAATGGGGTTCAAGAGGCCGCTGGTTCGAATCCAGTCACTCGGACCAAAATCGGGACAGTCCTAAAGGGCTGCCCCGATATTTCATATTATGGCAAATCTCACACCGCCTTTTTGGGGTTTCAATCCTGTAGGTTAGTGGGCCTTTGCGAAAAATGTTGGAATCATAAAGAGCGGCGTCGGAACGGTGAACATCGGCATTGTGAAATATATGGTGGAGCAATGCCGTAATTTGTTTTTTTGATATGGTGATAGAATGGAGACATTGATAGAACTCTATGACGACAGGCCCCTGGAAAACGTCCTTGGGGTGGAGACCTTTCATCCCCGGCGGGTGGTCTATGTCTGCCCGGATTCCGCGTTTCAGGATCGGCGACTGGGGGAGAAACTCAAAACCTATTTCAAGCACCGGGAAATGGACGTCCATGTGATTCTGGAGCGTACCAGCGTCTATGATGCGGAGTCAGTTCTTCAGGTGCTGAGGAAGATTGTGACCCAATATCCGGATTGTGCCATTGACATTACCGGAGGGACCGATGCCGTGCTGTTTGCCGCCGGAAGGTTGAGCGCAGAGATACCGGTGCCGATTTTTACCTACAGCCGCCGCAAGAATTGCTTCTTTGATATCCGTCACGCTTCCTTCGCGGATCGTGTGGGCTGTGACGTTTGTTATTCTGTGGAGGATCTGTTCGTCATGGCCGGCGGGTCTATGCGCCCGGGCCGTGTGGATCGGTCTGCCCTGCAGGGCGGCCTGGCGTTTGTGGAGCCGTTTTTTAAGATTTATCTGCAAAACCGCAGGCAGTGGCCGAAGATCGTCACATATATTCAAAGAATCTCAGCTTCCCAAGCAGAGAACCAGAGCCTGATTGCACAGGGAGCGTTCGTGGTAAAAGGGGAGCGGGGCGCCCGCGTTTCCGCACCGACGGAGGTGCTCCGTGAGCTGGAACAGATCGGAATGATCCGGGAGCTGTCGATTCAGGAGGGAGAATCCGTTCAATTTACCTTCAGCAAGGAAGCCTACAGAGGCTTTTTGCGGGACGTGGGCAGCGTTCTGGAGCTCTACGTGTACAAAACCTGTCTCGATCTGGAGGCTTTTCAGGATGTTTGCCTGAGCGCCGTGGTGGACTGGGAGGGAACCGCAGGCAGAAACGCGGTTTCCAACGAGCTGGATGTGGTTTGCACCAAGGGTGTGGAGCCGGTGTTTATCAGCTGCAAGACCTGTGATGTGAAAACGGAAGCGCTGAACGAGCTTGCCATCCTTCGAGACCGGTTTGGCGGCCAGATGGCACGGGCAGTCATCGTGACCGCCGAACGGGGCACAGCAGCCATGCGCAACCGGGCCTCTGAGCTGAATATCGAAGTGATTGATCTGAATGATCTGACTAAGGATCGGATTGCCCAGCGCCTGCGCAGAATCCTCCAAAAACAGAATCGAAAAGACTGAACCAAACAGGGCCGACGCTCCAAATTGCGGAGCGTCGGCCCTGAAACTGCCTTATGAACGATCCGCCTGCTTGATGGACAGGCTGATTCGCTTTTTCTTTTCATCCACACCCAGCACTTTGACCTTCACAACGTCTCCCACGCGAAGGGCTTCGGAGGGGTGCCGGATAAACCGGTCGGCGATTTCGGAGATGTGCACAAGTCCGTCCTGGTGGACGCCGATGTCCACAAATGCGCCGAAGTCGATGACGTTTCGCACGGTTCCGGTCAGACACATGCCGGGCTTGAGATCCTTCATCTCCAGCACGTCTGTCCGGAGAATCGGCTGGGGCAGGGAATCCCGGAGATCCCGTCCCGGCTTCTGCAGCTCGCTCACTACGTCCTTTAAGGTGGGTATGCCGATCCCCAGGGCTTCGGCAGCCTTTTTTTCTCCGTAGTCATTGAGAGCCTGGTTCAGATTTCCGAGCTTTCCGGCCTTAACGTCTGCCAGAGTGTGACCGGTAAGGGAGAGCAGTCCCTCGGCTGCTTGATAGGACTCCGGATGAACAGCGGTGTTGTCCAGAATGTTTTTGCTTTCCGGGACTCGAAGAAAGCCCGCGCATTGCTGGAAAGCCTTGGGCCCCAGCTTCGGAACCTTTTTCAACTGGGTCCGGGATGTAAATGCGCCGTTTTCCTCCCGATAGGCAACGATACTTTTTGCCGTGGCGGCGGTCAGACCGGATACCCGCAGCAGCAGAGAAGGAGAGGCTGTGTTCAGATCCACACCCACCGCGTTGACGCAGTCCTCCACAACGCCGTCCAGGGCCTGTTCCAGCTGCTTCTGGGGCATGTCGTGTTGATACTGCCCCACGCCGATGGCCTTGGGTTCGATCTTAACAAGCTCCGCCAGAGGATCCTGGAGCCGTCTTGCAATGGAGACTGCAGACCGGAGGTTGACGTCGAACTGGGGGAATTCCTCTGCGGCCAAAGGACTTGCGGAGTAGACGGATGCACCTGCCTCGGAGACGATCATATAGCTGACCGAACGGCCGGCCTCTGCCTCGTGCCGGATCAGTTCTACGGTCATCTGCTCGGTTTCACGGCTGGCAGTGCCGTTGCCGATGGCGATGTGCTCCACACCGTCCTTCCGGATCAGTCGGGAGAGGGTAGAGATGGCCTCGTTTTTCTGCCGCTCGCCGTAGGTGGGGTATACAACCGCCGTGTCAAGCACCTTGCCGGTGCCATCCACCACAGCGACCTTGCAGCCCATCCGGTAGCCGGGATCCAGACCCATTGTGACCTTTCCCTTGACGGGAGGCTGCATCAACAGGGGGCGAAGATTCAGCGCGAATTGCCCGATGGCGCCTTCGCAGGCTTTTTCCGTGAGGGCGGCTCTCTGCTCCCGTTCCAGAGAGGGGAAGATCAGACGCGCATAGGCGTCCTCCGCTGCCGCCATGACGAACTCGGTTGCGGGGCTGCCGAACCGAACCACGGCCCGGCGGACGGTCTGCAGCGCAAGCATCGGGTTGAGCTCCAGAGAGACCTTCAAAAGCTTTTCCTTCTCACCCCGGTTGATGGCCAGGACCTGATAGCCCTGAAGCTTTTGGATGCTCTGGGAAAAGTCGTAATACATGGCGTAAACCGAATCCTCCTCGGTGGCAGTCTCGGAGCGAATCCTCCCGTTTTCCAAAAGCAGCTTCCGAAGGGCCTTCCGCAGATCGGCGTGGTCGCTGATATCCTCGGCGATGATGTCTGAGGCCCCGGCGAGCGCCTCCTCTACAGAGTTCACGCCAAGCTCAGGATTAATGAAGTCCTTGGCGGCCTCGGCGGGTGCAGGACAGGTTTTCTCCTGAGAGAAGAGAAGCTGCGCCAAGGGCTCCAGGCCCTTCTCCCGTGCAATGGAGGCCCGGGTCCTGCGCTTGGGCCGATAGGGACGGTACAGATCCTCCAATTCGGCAAGGGTTGGCGCGGCGTCCAGAGAGGCTAAGAGCTCGGGGGTCAGTTTACCCTGCGCCTCAATGGACTTTACGATGGCATCCCGCCGCTCCTGGAGACCGCGAAGATACTGCAGCCGGGTTTCCAGCGCTCTGAGAGTTGTGTCGTCCATGGAGCCGTGAAGCTCCTTCCGGTAGCGGGCGATAAAGGGAATGGTGTTGCCCTCGTCGAGGAGGGTAACGACGTTTTCAATGTATTTGGGATTCTGCTTCAGCTCGGAAGCAATCGTAGAAATAATATCCATAGGAACCTCGGTATGAATTGATTTGCCCGGCAATTATAACCCGAAACTCGAAAAAAAGCAAGGGCGGTGTGGAGCTGAATAGAACCGTGCAAAAAATATTGGAAAAAACAAAAATAATGCTTGCATTCTGAAATGAACTGTGCTATAATAACGGCGTTATCGGGGGTATAGCTCAGCTGGGAGAGCGCTTGAATGGCATTCAAGAGGTCAGCGGTTCGATCCCGCTTATCTCCACCAAAGAAAACAGTCATCCGAAAGGATGGCTGTTTTTATTTGGTAAAGCATGATTTCAGGGCCTTTTCTTTTTTTTCGCTTGAGGAGGTCGGAAAACTGATGCTGAACATTGTCCGCCTGGGCTGAGGGCTATTTTGAACAAATTTTGATGTAACAATTGACATTACAACAATACTGTGATATAATGCCTCCATCAAGCGAATGCAAGGCCATGTCAGGGAGCGCTGTTCATGCAGATTTCCAGCCGATTTACAATTGCGCTGCATATCTTTACCTGTGTAGATGTGTTTCAGAATCAATACAAGGTTACAAGTGATTTTTTGGCAGGGTCGATCCGCACGAATCCGGTGATCATCCGGAAAATCCTGGCGCAGCTGAAGCACGCCGGTCTGATTTCGGTGGCCAGAGGCACGGGAGGGATCTCTCTGACGAGAGCGCTTTCGGAAATCTCGTTTTACGATGTGTATGAGGCTGTCGAAGCCGTTGAGGCCGGGAAGCTGTTTCATTTCCATGAGAGTCCGAATCCCGAATGCCCGGTGGGCAGAAACATTCATAGGCTGCTGGACGAGAAGCTTCTGGCAGTACAGACTGCCATGGAGCAGGAGCTGCGAAGATATACCCTGTCAGATTTGCGCAGCGAAATGACGGAACTCCTGGACCAGGAGTGCTGAAGAAACCGGCTTGGAGGAAGGTGGAAGAATGAATCAGAATATGACGCAGTCGCAGCGGCTGGACTACCTTGTTGAAGCATTCAAGGAGGATTCCCGGCAGTATCGGGATCTGGCGACCCCGGAGGATCCTGCCGGCAAACGTCGGATCCTGCGGTCGCTGATGAATATTCGGCTGCCGAATGCCCTGGATGAGGAAATCCTGACTGTACAGGATGACTATCTGCGGGAACGAATCCGGGAGAACGGGATCATTTCCGCATCAGAAATCCCGGTGATCCGGGACGGAATGTCTCTCTGGCAGGGAGATATTACCCGACTGCAGGTGGACGCCATCGTAAACGCGGCGAATTCTCAGATGCTGGGCTGCTTTGTGCCGATGCACACCTGTATTGACAACTGCATCCACACCTTTGCCGGTGTACAGCTCCGGGCGGAGTGCAATCGACAGATGACGCTCCTGCGGCGCAAATATGGCCGGGATTATGAGCAGCCCACCGCGGTTCCGATGTTGACGGAGGGCTACAATCTGCCGGCAAAAAAAGTCGTGCATATTGTTGGCCCGATTGTGCAGGGTAGGCTGACGCCCGCCCATGAGCGTGCATTGGCGGACTGCTATACCAACACCCTGGAGCTCTGCATGGAAAACGGTTTGCAGACGGTGGCCTTCTGCTGCATCTCCACCGGCGTGTTCCGTTTTCCGAACCAGCGAGCTGCCGAGATCGCGGTGCGGACCGTCGGCGACTGGCTTTCTGCCCATAAGGGCAAAATCCGGCAGGTGATTTTCAATGTTTTCAAGGATGAGGACAAAGCATATTATGAGAAACTCTTATTCTGACAGACCGAACGGTTATCTGGAAACCATACAGAGGGGCATGACTGCCATGCGGCGCTTTGATCTGCGGATTTCCCGGGGAATCGGATCCCGCTCAGAGCAGCTTGCCCGCCTGCAGCAGGAGCTTGACACCGCGGAGGCCGTTGTGGTCGGCGCCGGGGCAGGTCTTTCCACTGCTGCCGGGCTGACCTACAGCGGAGAACGGTTTCAAACGTATTTCGGGGATTTTGCCGCTGCCTTCGGTATTCGGGATATGTATTCCGGCGGCTTTTATCCTTTCCCGGACCCGGAAACCCGCTGGGCCTGGTGGGCAAGGCATATCTACTATAACCGCTATATTGACCCACCGAAGCCGGTGTATCAAAATTTGCTCCGGCTGTTGGAGGGAAAGAATTATTTTGTGATTACCACGAACGTGGACCATCAATTCCAGCGGGCGGGTTTTGAGAAGCAGCGTTTGTTCTACACCCAGGGAGATTACGGCCTGTTTCAGAGCGTCAACCCGGAGATCGGGAAAACCTTCGACAATGAAGCCTGGGTCCTGGAAGCCATGGCAGCCCAGGGCTTTGAACGGGACGAGACAGGTGTGTTCCGGATCCCGGCGGGAAAGTACTTGAAGCTTCGGATCCCCGGGTCCCTGATCCCCAAGTGCCCGGTGGACGGCAGCGACGTGATGATGAATTTGCGGTCGGACGACTCCTTTGTGGAGGACGAGGGCTGGCACAGAGCCTCAGAGGCCTACGCAGCCTTCCTCCGGGACCACAGCGGTCAGCATTTGCTGTTTCTGGAAATCGGCGTGGGCGCCAATACCCCGGTGATCATAAAATACCCCTTCTGGCAGATGACAAATGAAAACCCGAATGCAGTTTACGCCTGTCTGAACTATTCTGAGGCCTATTTCCCCAAGCAAATCGAAGCCAGGGCCATCAGCCTGGACGGAGATACGGCGGATGTGCTGCAGGCGCTGCATTAATGCTGCTATTTGACGAATACGTATAAAACGGGGCTGCCTTCTGAATGAGACAGCCCCGTTTTTTTCTGTGTGAGATTATTGCAGCTCGGCTTCGATCCTGGTGTAGATGGCCTCGCTCAGCTGTTCGCCCTGCTTGAGCAGAGCCCTGCCGTCGTTGCGATAATGATCGGCCAGAGCGGCGTCCTTGATGCCGCCCACGTTGATCATCACGTTCAGCCAGGCGCCGCGGATCGCCGCACCCAGAGACAGGGCAGCCACGCCCAGATCGCTCATGGCGTTGGTGTTGGTCTTGCCCAGCTGGGATTCCACCAGCCCCAGGGCGTTGACACAGAGCTCCATCATGTGATAGGGGGATTCTGTGCAGGCAATGAGCGCCTCCTGCATGGCGGCGCTTCTGGCAGCCTTTTCCTCGGGGGTTTCCTTGGGCATAGCCATCGCAGCCGTGAAGGCGTTGAAGGCATCGGTGTCCTTGTTGATCGCCACCAGGAAGGTCTCCTTCAGAGCTTCGGCCTTCTGATTGACGTCCTCGTTGAAGGCCCAGTGCTCCTCATACTTCTTGCGGCCCACGGTGAGCGCACTGACCATGGCGGAGAGGGCTGCGCCCAGGGCGCCCTCCAGCGCAGCGGTAGAGCCGCCGCCGGGAGCCGGGGCATTGGAGGCCAGCAGATCCGCAAAGGAACGGACAGTCAGTTCGGTTAATTCCATAAGAGTACCTCCTAATTGTTCATGTCCAGCAGGCTGTATTCCATGACCTGCTCACGGCAGTTGAAGTTCTCCAGCTTCAGATAGTACTCGGCGCAGTCGATCAGCGCCTTTGCGGGGGTGATGCCCACCAGCTCGGAGCCGATGATGCGGACGCCGTAGCGGTCAGCCAAGGCGCGGATCATTTCATAGGTGTAGAACAGGGGCGTGCCCTCGTAGTTGACCATGTTCATGGAGACCTGGGCGATGTTCCGATCCTCCAGCATAATGCCCAGGGCCTTGCAGTACTGGAAGCCGCCGGAGGAGCCGCGGATGGCCTTGGCAATGCTCTTGGCAATTTCCAGGTTGTCGGTGTCCAGGTTCACATTGAACGCAACCAGAGGCATTCTGGCGCCTATGGCGGTGATGCCGGCAGTGGGGTGGATCTTGCGCTCGCCGTAGTCGGGAGCCCAGTCGGGATCCAGCAGCTTCTCGGGCATACCCTCGAACTGACCCTTGCGGCACTTGGCCAGGTTCCGGCGCTCGGGGCGGGTGGCGGAGTCTTCGTACAGGAAGGAGGGGACCTTCAGCTCGTCCCAGATCCGCTGGGCAACCCGCTTGCTGAGGTCGATGCACTCCTGCAGGGTCACGTCCATGGTGGGGACGAAGGGGATCACGTCGGTGGCGCCCATTCTGGGGTGCTGGCCCACATGCTTATTCATGTCAATGAGCTCGGTGGCCTTCTTGCAGAGCTGGAAGGCGACCTCTTCGATGCCCTCGGGAGAGCCGACCATGGTGAAAACGCAGCGGTTGTGGCTGCCGTCGGTCTGGACGTTCATCAGGGTGACGCCGGGGGCGGCGCTGGCCACGTCTACCAGCTGCTGGAACACAACGGGATCGACTTCCTTACTGACGCTGAAATTGGGGATGCATTCAATGATTTTTGCCATGATAGATTACTCCTTTTTTAATAACGGTATGGGCCAGGTTGCTGCCCAAACGGTAACAAAGATAATTGAGATCCGGGGCGTCCCAGATTACAAGGTCTGCCTGCTTGGCCCGGTCGATGGAGCCCACCTGCTCCGCCATGCCGATGGCAGCGGCAGCGTTGAGGGTCACGCCGGTCAAAACCTCCTCGGGGGTCAGACGGTATTTGAGGCAGGCGATGTTCATCACCAGCTGCAGATTCAGACAGGGGCAGGAGCCGGGATTGAAGTCCGAGGCCAGAGCAACGGGCACGCCGGCTTCGATCATTTTCCGTGCAGGGGCATAGGTGGAATTGAGATAGAAGCTGGTGGCAGGCAGCAGGCAGGCGATGGTGCCGCCCTTTGCCATGCTTTCGATGCCGGCGTCGGGGCAGACGATCAGATGCTCGGCGGAGATGGCCCCGATTTCTCCGGCCAGCTGAGAGCCGCCGATGGGGTCGATCTCGTCGGCATGGATCTTGGGGATCAGGCCGTTCTCCTTGCCGCATTCCAGGATCCTGCGGGATTCCTCTGCCGTGAAAACGCCGGTTTCACAGAACACATCGCAGAACTTGGCCAGCTTCTGCTTGGACACCGCGGGGATCATCTCCTCGCACAGAAGCTTCAGATAGCCGTCCCGATCCGCCTTGAATTCCGGCGGCAGGGCATGGGCCCCCATAAAGGTGGCGGCCACATCCATGGGATGCTCCTTGTTCAGCTTCTTGATGACCTTGAGCTGCTTGAGCTCCTCTTTTTTGCACAGACCGTAGCCGCTCTTGGCTTCGCAGGTGGTGGTGCCGAAGGCCAGCATTTCGTCCAGGGCCGCGGAGGCCTTTTCCGTCAGCGCCTCCTCAGACGCGGCGTGGGTTGCCTTGACGGTGGAGAGGATTCCGCCGCCGGCAGCCAGAATGTCCAGGTAAGGGACGTTCCGGATCTTCATGGCCAGCTCATTCTGCCGCCAGCCGCCGAAGATCAGGTGGGTGTGGGCGTCCACGAGACCGGGGGTCACCAGCCTTCCGCCGGCGTCCAGCTTTTCCCCGAAGGTGATGGGGGGATTGCCGGTGCCGTAGGAAATGATCTCGCCGTTTTCGGTGTAGATCCAGGCGTTTTCCAGCACCCGGATGCTGCCCTGATCGGCGCCCCGGCGGGCCTCCAGGCCCTCCGGGGTCGCCAGCATGCCGATGTTGTGGATCAGCAGGGAGCTCATTTCAGAACCTCCATAGCCGCCTCAATGACCGCGTCGTCCGCCAGATAGGGCAGGGTGATGTGGTCCTTGCCGGCGTACATGCCGTTGTACTCGGCAGCGGTGGTCAGGGCATTTTCGTTCCGGGCCCAGGCACGGCGGGCAACACCCACCATGGTATCCCAGGGCATGGACATCCGCAGAATGGTGTCCACCCGTTCGGAGCCGTCCAGCACCATGCCGAAGCCGCCGTTGATGGCCCGGCCGATGCCGGTGCCGCCGCCGTTGTGGAGGGCGATGTAGCTCATGCCGCGAGCCGCGTTGCCGGCGTAGCACTGGGTGGCCATTTCGGCCATGATGTTGGAGCCGTCCTTGATGTTGGAGGTCTCGCGGAAGGGAGCGTCGGTGCCGCCGGTGTCGTGGTGGTCACGGCCCAGGATCACGGGGCCGATCTCGCCGTTGCGCACCATCTCGTTGAACTTCAGCGCGATGTTCATACGGCCCATAGCGTCCTGATACAGGATCCGGCACTGTGTGCCGACCACCAGCTTGTTCTGCTTGGCGTCCCGGACCCAGACGTAGTTATCGTAGTCCTGGTAGCGGCGGTTGTGGGCCAGAATGTAGTCGGCTGCAGCCTTGTCGGTCTTGTCAAGATCCTCGGGGTTCCGGCTCAGGCAGCACCAGCGGAAGGGACCGTAGCCGAAGTCAAACAGACAGGGCCCCAGAATGTCTTCCACGTAGGAGGGGAAGACAAAGCCGTCCAGGTCGTTCTCGCCGTTGCGGCAGACAGAGGTCACGCCCGCGTCGTAGACGGCCTTCAGGAAGGAGTTGCCGTAGTCGAAGAAGTAGGTGCCCTGCTCGTGGAACTTGCAGATCATCTCGTAGTGGTGCCGCAGGGTCTTGTCTACCAGCTTGCGGAAGCCCTCGGGATCCTTGTCCAGCATTTCGGTCCGCTGAGCGAAGGTCAGGCCCTGGGGGCAGTAACCGCCGTCGTAGGGGACGTGGCAGGAGGTCTGGTCGGACATCAGATCCACGTGGATGTTGTGGGCGTAGAGGTACTCCAGCAGGTCCACGATATTGCCGTTGTAAGCCACAGCACAGGCCTTGCCGGCCTTCTGATGGTCCGTGGCGATCTGCACGGCCTCGGCCAGGCTGGCGGTGCGGTGGCTGACCCAGCCCTGGGTGTAGCGGGTGTCGATCCGGGAGTCGTCCACCTCCGCGATGATGGAGGCAGCGCCGGCAATCTCAGCGGCCTTGCCCTGGGCGCCGCTCATGCCGCCTAAGCCAGCGGAAATGAAGAGTCTGCCGGCCAGGTTGCCGTCGTTGGGGATGCCCAGCTTCAGACGGCCTGCGTTCAGCAGGGTGTTGAAGGTGCCGTGGACGATGCCCTGGGGCCCGATGTACATCCAGCCGCCGGCGGTCATCTGGCCGTAGTTGGCCACGCCCAGGGCCGCTGCCCGGTTGAAGTTCTCCTGGTCGTCGAAGGTACCAACCATCAGACCGTTGGAGATAATGACACGGGGAGCCAGCTTGTGAGAGTGGAACAGACCCAAAGGATGGCCGGACATGACAACCAGAGTCTGCTCATCTGTGAGCTCCTCCAGATATTTCTTGATCAGGCGGTACTGCATCCAGTTCTGGCAGACCTGGCCGGTTTCACCGTAGGTTACCAGCTCGTAGGGGTACAGGGCCACGTCAAAGTCCAGGTTGTTGTCGATCATGACCTGGATGGCTCTGCCCTCGATGCATTTGCCCTTGTACTGATCGATGGGCTTGCCGTAGAGCTTGCCCTCGGGGCGGAACCGGTAACCGTAGATCCGGCCATGCTCCTTCAATTCCTGGGCGAATTCCTTGGCCATCTGGGCGTGGTGCTGCTTGGGCACGTAGCGCAGGGCGTTGCGGATCGCCAGGGCCTTGTCGGCCTCGGTGAGCTTGGACTCCCGGCGGGGAGCTCTGCGGTACTTGGGATCAAAGGGATGGAGCTCCGGCAGCTCGTCGTCCAGCCGGATCACCGTGGCGTTTCTGGGATCGAAATCCATTTGTATTCCTCCTTATTCAAAGTCGGGTACGATATTCTTTACGATATGCAGAAGCTCCTCGCTTCTGACCAGCTTTTCCACCTGCTCGATGTCCAGACGGATCTCCCGGTCCTCCTCCATGAAGGGAACGACCTTGCGGACCGTGTCGTAGACAGCCTTGTCGGCAGGGGACAGCCCCTCGCCCCAGGGGCCCACCATCCGGCGGATGTCAATGGCCTGGCAGGCGGTCAGCAGCTCGTAGGCCAGCACGGAGCGGGTGTTTTCCAGGATCAGGCCGGACTTGCGGGCGGCGGTGGTGCCCATGGAGACGAAGTCCTCCTGGTTGGCGGAGGAGGGGATGGTGTCCACACAGGCGGGATGGGCAAAGACCTTGTTTTCCGAGGCCATGGAGGCCGCGGTGTACTGCACGATCATGTAGCCGCTGTTGACGCCGGCCTTGGTGGTCAGGAAGGGAGTCAGACCGTTGGAGAGGGCGGCGTTGACCATCCGCTCGATGCGGCGCTCGGAGATGGAGGCCAGCTCGGAGCAGGCAATGCCCAGGAAGTCAAAGGGAAGGGCCATGGGCTCGCCGTGGAAGTTGCCGCCGGAGATGACGGCCTCGTCCTCGGTGAACAGCAGGGGGTTGTCGGTGACGGCGTTCAGCTCAATGCAGACCTTTTCCCGCACATATTCCAGCGCGTCCCGGATGGCGCCGTGGACCTGGGGGATGCAGCGCAGGGCGTAGGCGTCCTGGACTCTTGCCCGCTGACTGTTCTTGAGGATCTCGCTGCCGGCGGTGAGCAGGCGGATGTTCTTGGCCACCCGGATCTGGCCCTTGTGGCCTCTGGCGGTGTGCATCCGCTCCTGGAAGGCGTCCAGCTGGCCGCCCAGAGCGGTGAAGGTCAGGGAGGCGATGATGTCGGCCATCTCGGCGGCAGCGTAGGTGTCGTAGAAGTGGAGCGCGCCCACGCTGGTCATGGCGCAGGTGCCGTTGGTGATGCCCAGGCCTTCCTTGGAGACCAGGGTATCCAAAGCCTCAATGCCGGCCAGACGCATGGCCTCGGCGCCTTCATATTCGACGCCCTGATAAATGGCCTTGCCCTTGCCCAGCATCACAAGACCCATGTGGCTCAGAGGCGCCAGGTCGCCGGAGGCGCCGAGGGAGCCCTTCTGGGGAACAACAGGGGTAACACCGCGGTTGAGCATCTCGCAGAGCATGGTAACCAAAATGGGCCGGACGCCGCTGATGCCCACGCACAGGGCGTTTGCCCGCAGCAGCATCATACCGCGAACCTCTTCGATCTCATAGGGATCGCCGGTGCCCACAGCGTGGCTGAGGATCAGATTGGTGGAGAGCCGTGCGCTCATCTCCTCGGGGACGGCAACAGTGGCAAAATCGCCGAAGCCGGTGGTGATGCCGTAGGCGACTCTGTGCGCGGCGGAGATCTTCTCCGCCAGGGCGCGGGAACGCTTCAGGGCTTCCATCGCTTCGGGAGCCAGGGAGACCTGTGCGCCGTATCTTGCCACAGCAATAAACTGCTCCAGCGTCAAGTGTTTTCCATCAAGCACAACGTGCCGGATGGCCTGCGGATGTTCCATGGTGATACACTCCTTTTTCAGTGAAAAAATGAATTGCGAAACTCAAGATAGACACATCATCCGTATCTTATCACAACATTATAATTCTAACATATACCGGTTCAGAAAACAAGCAACAAAACGCACTTATCGGAAATATTTTCGATTCCTGTCGCCAGAGCGCGAAAAATAACGCCGACCCGCGGAAGCGGGCCGGCGCGGATGACTCAATTGCAAATCCGTCCGATCAGAATAACACGGCTGTTGTCCTTCTCGTAGTCGCAGGTGGCAAGGGTGATAAAACGGTCTGCTTCTGAAAAGACGGCGTCGGAACGGGCGCACCTGGCGTCCCGGAGGCAGTCGGCGGCAAAGTCAGCGGAGACTTCCGGCTCAAACACGTAGGGAGCCTGATCCGGCGTAATCACCAGGCAGGCGATGACTTCTGCCTGGATCGTCCTGTGCTCCAGAAACACATAGAAAAACCGGTGCTGGGCAAAGAAGCTCTGCTGTTTGAATTTGGAGAGGGTTCCGAACATGCTGCCGTTTCGCAGATTGTGACCAAAGATGATGGAATTGCTTCCGGAAAAGTCAGAAGGACAGCGATAGTCCAGAAAGGGAACGCCGGCGTAGAGGTATTTCCCGTCGATGCCCCGGCGGAGATAGTAGCTGTTGTCCTTTCCCTGGACGATGGGATAGTCCACGTCCGTTCCCGGGACTGTGATCCAGCCCACGGCGTTGGGATAGTCCTGCCGGAGCCGCAGAATGCTCTCGTTGGTAAGCTTCTCAGGCCTTTCCGGCTGATCCGGAGAATCAGGGCTCTGCCCCTGGGGATCGGTTTCCGGGTGCCCGGGGGATATGGTTTCCTGCTCAGGCAGCGTCTGAACCGGGTAATCCGGGTCCGCCCATACAGGCAGCTCCGGCCGGTATTGCAGAAGCAGATCATGGGCCTTTTGCTCCTCCCGATAGTCCTTTTGGATCGACAGATACCGATAGACGCTGTAGCCGAACACGCCCAGAAGAACGACGATCAGTACATAAAGAATAATTCGGATGCGTTTCCGTTTCATCTGCATCACCTCAGAGGCAAAAGCCGCAGGAATTGGCCTGCGGCTTTACCTTGCAACAAAAGCTGAATCGGCTTATAAGGAGAAGTCCCGGTCGTCAAACTGGGAGAAATCCTTCGCCTGGTATCTGGAAGGGGTCCGCTTCAGGGGATCGTAACGGAATCTCCAGCATTTGCTGTCTGAGTTTACAAAGCCCTTTTTCCTGCAGAGCATCTGACCGTTGTCCGCCTGACCGGCATGCACGCAATAGGCGCAGAATTTCGCTACGTTTTTTCGAAACAGCATACTGCTCCTCCGTTCTGTTTTTTTGTATTATATCACACAACTGCGATTTTTCCAATGCCTTTTTGAAAAAAAGAAAAAAATCAGCAGGAGCAGAGCTGCAGCAGGCAGCAGAAGCCGGATTCCGGCTGCGGTCGGGAAGAACAATACCGATGCTGCACCGGCCAGCAGCAGGGAGATCAAGGCCTGCAGGGTTTTCCCCAACAGATAGCTGCCGAAGGGCAGACCGGCAGCCTGCAGGGCCTCCAATGCCTGCAGGTGGACACAGACCCCACCCCAGCCGGTGAGCAGGGCACAGAACAGAAACCGCAGGTGCAGGCCCAGCCGGGACAACGTCGTGATTCCGGCGGTCAGCTCCAGAGAGCCGAGACTCAGGCAGTAGACCCAATCGGGCAGGGACAGCCTGTCCAGCGCCCGGGTGCATACAGCCTGGAAGGCGGAGAAAAAGACGACCATGCCTGCCACCCGGAGCATGGAGCCGGTTGCCTCCGCCACCGCCTTCGGGAAGGCGGCGGACAGGGGTTCCGGAGCTTTCTGTTTTAGAATCCTGTTACTGTCCGCTTCACGGACCGGCGCGAACAGTACGCCGGTGAGCCCGGCGGACAACAGGGTGATCCCCATCAGCACCAGGCCTAAACGGACGGAGTCCAGGCAGACTGCGCCGACAGCGCCGATCAGAAAGGCGGGTCCCGGATTGTTGCAGAAGGCTGAGAGGGAAGCGGCCTGCCCTTTTGTAAGCCCGCCCTCCCGATACAGACTGCAGAGGGCGTGAATACCCAGAGGATACCCGCCCAACAGCCCGATGGCAATGGGCGCCGCAGCGCTGCCGGGCAGGGAGAAGGCCTTTTCTGCAAACGGGCCCAGACGCCTTCCTGCAAAGTCGGGGAATCCGGTTTTCAGGGCCAGGGCGGATAAGACGCTGAAGGGAAACAGGGCCGGAAGCAAGACCGTTCCGCAGATTCTGAGTCCGTTTTTTACACCCTCCCGGCATGCCTCGTTCTGAAACAGCAGCAATCCCATCGCCGACAGCGGCGCCCAAAACGCGGTATATGGGAATCTTCTCATCCCGGCACCCCCTTTGATTCTGGTGCAGTCTATGCAAATCCGGATACGGACTTGCATAAACTGAACCATATTTTGAGCGAGGTGAAGGAGAATGAAGAACTCCAGACGGCGGCTGCAGGAGCTTCTCGGGGCAGGGGATTTCCCGGCGGAGATTTTGACAGGCGTCCCGGTGATCGAGATCAAGGGGGACACGGAGACGGTTGTAATCAACCACCGGGGTATCCTGTCCTATCAGGAGGACGCGGTACGGATCGCCTCCGGTCTGGGCCCGATCTGCATTCGCGGAAAGGATCTGGTGATCTATCGCATGAACCGGGAACGGATTCAATTGCGGGGATCGGTGCTGGCAGTTCTGTTCGGGGAGGAGTTGGAATGCTGAGAACCCTGCGAGGCTATGTGGAGCTGGAAATCACCGGTGCTTCCCCGGAGCGGTGCCTGAACCGACTGGCGGAAAAGGATATCCCGTTTTGGAACCTGCAGCAGGTCGACGCATTTCATCTGACCTGCTGTCTCTATACGGCCCATCTGGAGGCAGCCAGAAAAGAGATCTCGTCGGCCCTCTGTACGGAAAAGGTGCTTCGGATCCGGGGTCTTCCTCACGGGGTCCGGGGCTTGCGAAATCGCCCTGTCCTGATTGTGGGATTCCTGCTGGCGCTGGTTTTGGCATACGTTTCTCAATGCTTTGTCTGGTTTGTTCGGGTGGAGGGCGCGGTGGAGGTCCCTCCGGAGCAGATCCTGCAGGCGATTGATGCCGAGGGGGTAGCCTTCGGCGCCTGGGGCCCGAAGCTGGATTCCCAATATCTCAAAAACCGGATGCTGAATCTGATCCCTCAGCTTCGTTGGCTGGCGGTCAATCGGGAGGGCGGCATTGCACATGTGCTGGTTTCCGAACGGGAAAAGCGGCTGCCTGAGAGGGAGCCCTATCAGGTCACAAATGTGGTGGCCTCCGCAGACGGCGTGGTCACAGGTCTTTCCGTTCTGAGCGGGTTTCCCTGCGTGGAAATCGGGGATGCGGTGCTGGAGGGGCAGGTGCTGGTGACCGGCATCCAGGAATGGACCACCCACGTCCAGGCCACAACCGCTTCTGCCGAGGTGGAGGCCATGACGCTGCACAATCTCACCCTCTTAATGCCGGATCAAACCTATGAAAAAGCCTATACCGGCAGGGAAGCGGTCTGCCGCACCCTGATTCTGAAAAGAAATCGAATAAAAATCTCAGGAAACAGTAGCATTTTCGGTACAAAGTGTGATAAAATGATAGAAACGAAACCGTTGACGCTGCCGGGAGGCTATGTGCTCCCTGTTTTTCTGGAGATTGTCACGCTGCGGGAGTATGCATTGACCCCTGTGGAGGTGACGGAACAGGAGGCCTCCGCGATAGTTCAGACTGTGGCGGAGGAGACCGTGGGCAGGGAAATGATCGCCGGAACCGTAGCGTCAAAACGAATGATCATAGATCGGACAGAGGGGCTGTTCCGCTGTGAGGCGGCGCTGAACTGTCGGGAGGTGATCTCCCGGACGGTGGAGGTCCCCCTGTTTGGAGAGGATGTGGAGTATGGACAGAATTATCAACGCGGAACGGATTGAACAGATCATTAACGTCTTCGGTTCCTTCGACGAGAACATCAAGCGGATCGAGCAGACCTTCGGCGTCCGGGTCACCAACCGGGATACGGAATTGAAGGTTTCGGGTGAGCCCGAGGCGGTGGAGCAGGCGGGCAGAGCCGTGGACGGGCTGCTGCTTCTGGCGGCCAAGGGAGAAGCCATCGACGAGCAGAAGGTTCGCTATCTGATTGACCTGGTGCGGTCCGGCAACGACGACAAAATCGGGGAAATGGCCAAGGACGTGGTTTGCGTCACCGCCAAGGGCAAGCCCATCAAGGCCAAAACTCTGGGCCAGCAGCGTTATATGAAGGCCATCCAGAAAAACACCATTACCATCGGCGTGGGCCCTGCGGGCACCGGCAAAACCTATCTGGCCGTGGCGGCGGCGGTGGCGGCCTTCCGGGAGAAGACCGTGAACCGGATCATTCTGACCCGGCCGGCGGTGGAGGCGGGCGAGCGGCTGGGCTTTTTGCCCGGAGATCTGCAGAATAAGGTGGATCCCTATCTGCGGCCGCTGTATGACGCGCTGTTCGACATGCTGGGCCCGGAGACCTATCAGAAATACCTGGAGCGGGGCAATATCGAGGTGGCCCCTCTGGCCTATATGCGGGGCCGCACGCTGGACGACAGCTTTATCATCCTGGACGAGGCCCAGAACACTACCCGGGAGCAGATGAAGATGTTCCTGACCCGCCTGGGCTTCGGATCCAAGATCGTGATTACCGGCGACGTGACCCAGATCGACCTTCCCACCGACAAAACCAGCGGCCTCAAGGAGGCATTGAAGGTTTTGGATAACGTGCCGGACATTGCGATCTGCCGTCTGAGCGCCTCCGACGTGGTCCGGCACGCTCTGGTGCAGAGCATTGTGGCTGCCTACGATAAATACGAAAATGCCAAGTCTCAGCCGGACAGAAAGCCTCCCGTGAAAAACTACCGAAAGAGATGAACACCATGAAAAATAATATTGTGATTACCTTCCAGATCGAAAACGGAATCCGCCGTCTGCCTCTGTGGCTGCATCTGAAAAAATGCATCGAAGCCACCCTGCAGGCAGAGAAGGTCACGGTTCCCTGTGAGATCAACGTGCTGGTGGCGGACAACCAGACCATCCGGGCCATCAACAAGGCCTACCGGAACATCGACCGGGAAACCGATGTGCTGTCCTTCCCCATGTTTCAGTTTGAGCCGGGGAAGCTGCCCAAGGATCTGACGGAATACCTGGATCCCGAGACCGGCCTGCTGCCCCTGGGGGATATGGCCATCTCCTTCGAGAAGGCCAAGGCCCAGGCGGAGGAATTCGGCCACAGCGCCAAGCGGGAGCTGGGGTATCTGACCATCCACTCCATTTTGCACCTGCTGGGTTACGACCATGTGGACGAGGGCCCCATGAAGCAGCAGATGCGGGCCCGGGAGGAAGCAATCTGCGCCAAAATCGACCTGGAACGCTGATGTTTACGAAGGCAGGGACAAGCATTGCTTGTCCGCCGAAAGGAGCTTCGCTGCATGGTAGAGTTTCACGTTGCAGAACAGAAAGATGCGCCGATTCTCGCGGCAATCCGGCGAAAGGCCTGGGACGCGACTTATCGGGGCATCTACCCGGATGAGATGATCGACCGGTACGATTTGGCGCTCTTTACCGTCAGGGACGAAAAACGGATTGCAAACCCGGAGAACAAGGTTTGGCTTGTCATGGATGGAGCCGACTGTGTCGGCTATCTTGTGGTGGGCCCCTGCGGCTTCGGCCGTTATAAAGACTTCGAATTTTGCCTCAACAGTCTGTATTTGCTTCCGCCCTATCAAAAATTGGGTCTGGGTAAAAAAGCCTTTGATCTGACTGTTGCGGAGTGCCGCCGGCGTGGCTTCAACCGTTTCTTTTGCAGCTGCAGCCCGCACAACGAGAATGCCATGGGCTTCTATAGACACATGGGCGGCGTTCTTGGGGCGCAGTCTCTCGGACATACAAACAAGGCGGAGGACGCTGTGTATTTTGAATTCTTACTGAATTTGTCCCCCAAATCATGAACCGACGGGCCGGGGAACCCGGCCCCTGCGAATCTTACACAGGAGAAAGACTATGAACACAAAATCTGCTATGATCGCCATTTGCGGGCGGCCCAATGTGGGCAAGTCCACGCTGACCAATACCATCGTAGGCGAGAAGGTCGCCATCGTTTCCAATAAGCCCCAGACCACCCGAAACCGGATCTGCGGGATCCTGGACCGGGGAGATACCCAGCTTGTGTTTATGGACACCCCGGGCTTTCACAAGCCCCGGACAAAGCTGGGAGACTACATGGTCAACGTGGTGGAGGAATCCGTGGCAGACGTGGACCTGGCCCTGCTGCTGGTGGAACCAATTGCCAATATCGGGCCCCAGGAGCAGGCGCTGATCGACCAGTTCCGGCAGCGTCAGGTGCCGGCGATCCTGGTGATCAACAAAATTGATACCGTAGAGGAAAAGGAAAACCTGCTGGCGGTCATCGCCGCCTATCGGGATGCCTATTCCTTTGAGGAGATCATTCCCGTCTCCGCGAAGACAAAGGAGGGGGTGGAGGAGTTGCTGCGCATCTGCGAGCGCTATGCGGTGGAATCCCCCTGGTTCTTCCCGGAGGGCATGACCTCCGATCAGCCGGAGCGGCAGGTGATTGCCGAGATCATTCGGGAAAAGATGCTTTGGAACCTGGAAAAGGAGATCCCCCACGGTACGGCCGTGGAGATCAACCGGTTCACTGAACGGGACAACGGGATCATCGACGTGGAGGCCACCATCTACTGCGAAAAGGCCAGCCACAAGGGCATCATCATCGGCAAGGGCGGCCAGATGCTGAAAAAGATCAGCTCCCAGGCCCGGGCCGACTGCGAGCGGTTCATGGGCACAAAGGTCTATCTTCAGACCTGGATCAAGGTCAAGGAGAACTGGCGGGACAGCGATTTCATGATCCGGAACTTCGGCTATTCCCGGGGAGAATAAAAACTGCCAGGTTTTCCCGGGTATCATGTGAGCCGTCCCGGAAATGCTAACCTCAGAGTCCAAGATCCGGATCGGAGGTTGGTATGATGAATGAGGCGTCTGCGCTTTGGGCCCGGTTTCTTTCCACCGGCGCACCGGAGACCTATTTGCAGTATCGAAACTGCCTTGCCGCCGAGGCGGCGGATCGGAGTCATTCATGTATTTCAAATCGGAGGGAATCGTCCTCAGAGAGGTGCTGATCGACGAGGCGGACAAGCTGCTGGACATCCTGACAAAGGAGCACGGCCTGGTTACGGCCAAGGCCAGAGGCGTCCGCCGGGGACGTTCGCCCTTGAAAAGCGCCTGTCAGCTTTTGACCTACTCGGAATTTACCCTGTTTGAATATCGGGGCAAGCTGACCGTGCAGGAGGCCCAGCCCATCGAACAGTTCCGGCAGCTCAGAGAGCAGCTGGAGCTGTTCGGTCTGGGTTCCTATTTTGCCCAGGCCTGTTCGGTGGTGGCCCAGGAGGACGCGCCGAACCCGGAGCTGCTGTCTCTGCTCAGCAACTGCCTCTATGCGTTGAGCAGACTGGGCAAGCCCCAGCTTTTGGTGAAAAGCGTCTTTGAGCTGCGGCTGGCCTGCCTGGCAGGCTTTGCGCCGGAGCTCACCGGCTGCTGTGTCTGCGGGAAGCCGGACCCGGATCGGTTCGACCTGTCCCAGGGCTTGGTCCATTGCGCCGCCTGTCACCCGGATCAGGGAGAGGGCATCCGCATGCCGATCACCACCGCTGTTTTGTGCGCCATGCAGTATATCTGCTGGTGCGATCCAAAAAAACTGTTTTCCTTCAAGCTGGACGAGGCCTCTCTGCAGCAGCTCAGCAGCATTACGGAGGCTTATCTGATGACCCAGCTGGAACACAGCTTTTCCACCCTGGATTTCTATAAATCCTTATTGCCATATGGGGAGACAACATGACAGAACTGTATCAGAAATCATTACATAAATTAGAGCTGGACCGGGTTTTGGAGATGCTGACGGAATGCGCGGTCAGCGGCGAGGCCAAGGACCGGTGTAAAGAGCTTCAGCCCTCCACGGACCCGGAGGACGTCATGGCTCTGCAGACCCAGACCCAGGACGCCTGCAAACTCATCAGTCTCCGCTCCAGTCCCGCCTTTCAGGACGTGCGGGACGTGCGGGCTTCCTTGGACCGGGCGGACCGGGGTGGCAGCCTGAACCCGAAGGAGCTGCTGCAGATCGCCGGCGTACTTCGGAGTGCCAGAGCGGCAAAGGAGTATTATGACGGGGCCTGCGCCAATACCTCCCTGGACTGGATGTTTGCGGCCCTGACCCCCAATCGGTTCCTGGAGGAGAAGATCACCGGCGCCATCCTCTCAGAGGAGGAGATCGCCGACGCAGCCAGCTCGGAGCTGGCGGATATCCGCCGTCACATGCGGATCCAGAGCGCGAAGATCAAAGAGAGCCTGCAGAAGATGATCACCTCTCCGTCCTATTCAAAATTCCTGCGGGACCCGATCATCACCCTGCGGCAGGACCGCTATGTGGTGCCGGTGAAGGCGGAGTTCAAAAACGAGATCCCCGGTCTGATCCATGACGTCAGCTCCAGCGGCTCCACCTTTTTCATCGAGCCCATGTCCTCGGTCAACGCCAACAACGCGCTGCGGGAGCTGCTGCTGCGAGAGAAAAAGGAGATTGAGCGGATTCTGGCGGAGCTGTCCGCAGACGCCGCCGCCCACAGGGAGACCATTTCCCAGGACTACAGCCTTTTGGTGGATCTGGACGTGATTTTTGCCCGGGCAAAGCTGTCCTATCGGATGAAGGCGACCGCGCCGGAGATCCGCACCGACGGCAGCCTGAACCTGAAGGCCGCCCGGCATCCGCTGATCGACCCGAAAACCGTGGTGCCCATTTCCGTACACCTGGGCAGAGACTTTGACACCCTGATTATCACCGGCCCAAACACCGGCGGTAAAACCGTTACTTTGAAAACCATCGGCCTTTTGACTCTGATGGCGGAGTGCGGCCTGCAGCTGCCTGTGCAGGACGGCAGCTATGTTTCCGTGTTTGACCACGTTCTGGCGGACATCGGCGACGAGCAGAGCATCGAGCAGAGCCTGTCCACCTTCTCCGCCCACATGCGGAACATTGTGCAGCTGGTGGAGCAGTGCGACGAGAAGTCTCTGGTCCTGTTTGACGAGCTGGGAGCCGGCACAGACCCTGCCGAAGGCGCGGCCCTTGCAATTTCTCTGATCGAATACTGCCGGGGCAGAGGCAGTCGGGTGGCAGCCACCACCCACTATGCCGAGCTGAAGGTCTACGCCATGCGGACCAAGGGCGTCACCAACGCGGCCTGCGAGTTCGACGTGGAGACCCTGAAGCCGACCTATAAGCTGCTGATCGGCGTGCCCGGAAAATCCAACGCCTTTGCCATTTCCAGGCGGCTGGGTCTGCCGGAGGATATTATTCAATCCGCCCGGAATACGGTGAGCCAGAACGATCTGGACTTTGAGGAGGTCCTGGACCAGCTGGAGCAGCAGCGCCAGCAGATGGAGCAGGCCAGGGAGGAGGCGGAACGGCTCCAGCGGGAGACCGCCAAGGTCAAGGAGCAGTCCGACGCCTACTACGCGGAGATCAAGAAGCAGAAAGAGCGGGCCGAGGCCCAGGCGAGGAAGGAAGCCCAGTTCATTCTGGATGAGGCCAGAAGAACTGCCAACAGCGTGTATGAGGAGCTGAAGGCCCTCCGCAAGCAGATGCGGGACGTGGCCGACGCCCAGGGCATCAACGAACGACAGGCGGAGCTTCGCCGGCAGATCAACGAGGCGGAAGCCAAGCTCACCCCCAAAAAGGAAGCCCCGGAGCGTCCCAAGCCCAGCCGGGAGATCCGGGTGGGGGATACGGTGGAGCTTCTGAAGCTGGGCACCAAGGCCACGGTGCTGGCGCTGAACAAGGACGGTACCTACCAGCTCCAGGCCGGCATAATGAAGGTCAACGTGAAGCCCGAGGAGGTCTATCTGCTGGAAAACCAGCAGACCGATGTAAAGAAGTACATCGAGAAAACCCGCCGGGAATTCAAAAATGCCGCCCAGTCTCCCGAGCTGGATCTGCGGGGCATGGATTCTCTGGAGGCGTCCTCTGTTTTGACTATGTTCCTGGACAATGCCTATATGGCGAACCTGACCCAGGTCCGGATCATTCACGGCAAGGGAACCGGTGTCCTGCGGAAGACGGTCCAGGAGGAGCTGAAGAAGAACAAGCACGTCAAGTCCTATCGGCTGGGCGTGTACGGCGAGGGCGAAGACGGCGTTACGATTGCCGAGCTGCGCTGAGCGAAAGAAAAACGACCGGTGAAGCGGATCATCGCTTCACCGGTCGTTGGCTATGAGCCATTATTCTTTTTTCTTTTTCTTTTTTAAGAGGGCGCCCAGCACGTCGGTCTGCTTTGTGGATTTGTCCCGGATGCCCAGGATGGAGGAGCCGTGGCACAGCAGAGCCAGGACAAAGAACACGCCGGACAGAATCGCGGCTTCCCATTGCTTTGTCAGCACCATACAGACGCCGAAGGCCAGGGGGACAATGGGGCCTGCCAGGCAGAGATATTTTGTGGAGAAGGTCACGATGATGCCGAAGATATGAGCCACAAGGCTCCACAGGGGGTGAAACAGCGTGATGGCTGCGGAGGAGGTGGCAACGCCCTTTCCGCCCCGGAACTTCCTCCAAATGGGGAAGTCGTGGCCCAGGGTGCAGCCCAGGCCCGCATAGAGGGTGATGATGGCGCCGGTGCTCCGGAACAGGACCCAGCGGCACAGCACAACGGCCAGAATGACCTTCACCAGATCGCCGATCAAAACCAGGATACCGGGCTTAAAGCCCAGAGCGTGCATGATGTTTGCCATACCGGGGTTGCCGGTGTTGCCGATTTCGGAGCAGGGCTTTCCGGCATAATGCCGGGCGACGGGTTCCGCTGTAAGAAAACAGCCGAAGGCGTAACCGATCAGGCAGCTGAAGATCCGAGGATACATACTGATCCCTCCGTAATGGTTGATTCGGGTTCGACCAGGTTTATTGTATAATATTTGCGGGCAGAATGCAATGGGGATTCGGAAAAAACAGAGATTCCCGGCCAGAGAGGAAGGGCGCCTAATTTTTGTGGTGGTTAAATTTCAAAAAAAGTTGCTATAAACGACCTGCCCGCCCAAACTCTGTGGTGGACAGATCTTTTTTAGCCTTACCCCCTCGCCCAAATTCTGAGGTGGATGAAACAAATGCTCCAAAAAGTAGCGCATTTTGTAATGAAATGTATTCCGTTATTGGCGCGCTTGTGGTATAATATCAAGGAAAAGATACCAGGCCCTGATGGGTTCAAAGCGAAGAAAAAGAGGTAGACTGTTATGACTGAAAACGAACAACGTCTTGCAGCAAAGCAATTTGCCCAGGATTGGGCTGGACGCGGAGACGAAAAGCAGGACACTCAACTGTTCTGGGTTGCCCTGCTTCAGAAAGTCTATGGAGTAGAAGAACCGGATAAGTATATCCAATTCGAGCTTCCTGTAAAGCTGAGCCATACCAGTTTCATAGACGGCTACATTGAAACTACCCGTGTTCTGATCGAGCAGAAAGGCCTCGACATTGATTTGAAGAAGGGGTACAAACAGTCTGACGGCTCCCTTCTCTCCCCATTCCAGCAGGCCCGTCGCTATGCGGGTTATCTGCCCCACAATCAGAATCCTCGTTGGATCGTTGTCTGTAATTTCCAGGAGTTTCATATCCATGATATGAATCGGCCCAACGATGCCCCGGAAGTTGTCAAACTTGCCGACCTGGAAAAAGAATACGCCCGGCTTCAATTCCTGGTTGACACGGGCAACGAACAGATCAAGCGGGAAATGGAGATCTCCCTGCAGGCCGGTGAGCTTGTAGGTGTTCTTTACGACGCTTTTCTGAAGCAGTACAAAGATCCTAACTCCCCTGAGACGTTGAAGAGCCTGAACAAGCTCTGTGTCCGGCTCGTCTTCTGCCTCTACGCCGAGGATGCAGGCATCTTCGGTCAGAAGAACATCTTCCACGACTACCTCGCGCAATTTGACGCCAAAGGAGCTCGTAAGGCCTTGCGCGATCTTTTTCGTGTTCTGGATCAGAAGCCCGAAGACCGCGACCCATATCTCGCTGACGACGATCCCTTGCTGGCAGCCTTCCCTTACGTCAACGGTGGCCTTTTTGCTGACGAGAATATCGAGATCCCTCCCTTCACGGAAGAACTGCTGAAGCTGCTTCTGGACAACGCCAGCGGCGATTTCGATTGGAGTGAGATCAGCCCGACCATCTTCGGTGCTGTCTTTGAAAGCACTTTGAACCCCGAGACACGGCGTTCCGGCGGGATGCACTATACCTCTATCGAGAACATCCACAAGGTCATCGACCCGCTTTTTCTGAACGATCTAAATGCGGAGTATGAGGGAATTGTTTCCAACCCGATTACCAAAACCAGGAATCAGCAACTCAAGGAGTTTCAGCAAAAACTTGCGGGATTAACTTTCCTTGACCCCGCCTGCGGTTCCGGTAACTTCCTTACCGAAACCTATCTTTCCCTGCGGCGCTTGGAAAACAAGGTGGTTCAGGAGATCATCGCTACCCAAAGAGGCGCCCAAGCCGGTCAGATCGTCATGGGTGAAACTATCGACCCCAATAAAGTTTCTATCAGCCAGTTCTACGGCATTGAGATTAACGACTTTGCTGTCACCGTCGCCAAGACCGCTCTCTGGATTGCAGAGAGCCAGATGATAAAAGAGACGGAGGAGATTGTTCGCTTTGTGATTGATTTCCTTCCGCTGAAAACCTATGCCAATATCGTAGAAGCTAATGCCCTCCACATCGACTGGGAAACAGTGGTTCCCAAAAATAAGCTATCTTTTATAATGGGAAATCCGCCTTTTGTGGGCTCTTCTATGATGACTGCACAACAGAAAGCGGAAGCTGTATCTGTATTCGGAAAAGGGAAGCGGATCAACAGCATTGATTATGTTGGTGCGTGGTATTACAAGGCAGCAGCATTGATGCAAAACACGTCGATCTGTGCTGCATTTGTTTCAACCAACAGCATTACGCAGGGCGAACAGGTTGCGGCGTTATGGAACAAACTGCTCTTTGCGTATAAAATTCATATTATATTTGCCTATCGAACTTTCAGATGGGACAGCGAAGCGAAAGAAAAAGCAGCGGTTCATTGTGTTATAATTGGATTCAGTCAGTTCAATCATGGAAAGCCAAAGCTGCTGTTCACAAATGAAACTGGAGCACAAATCGTACAAAGGATAAATCCGTATTTAGTTGAAGGCCCGGATGTTTTAGTGGAAAGCAGAGGAACGCCGTTGTGTGACGTTCCAAGAATGACAAAAGGGAATCAGCCTTCTGACGGGGGTAATCTTATCCTCTCAGAAGAAGAACGGAAAAAGCTGTTAGAAGCAGATGAAAAGTTGGCGCCATGTATTCGTCGTTATGTTGGCGCAAAAGACTATATCAACAATGATGAAGTGCGGTATTGCCTATGGCTGAAAGGCATTTCACCTGCTGTATATAATAAAAATACCGAAGTAATGCGCAGATTGAACGCGGTCCGCGAAATGAGACTTGCAAGCTCTGCTGCGCCTACACGAGCGTTGGCTGAAATGCCGTACCTTTTCTTCTCAACCCCGCAGACGGATAGTAACTATCTTTGCATTCCGGAGGTCTCGTCCGAAAGGAGAAAATACATTCCGATCGGATTTATGGATAAAAGTGTGATTGCAAGTAATAAATTGCTGATCGTTCCAGGCGCAGAATTGTATCACTTTGGAGTTTTGACTTCTAATGTTCACATGGCATGGACAAGAACAGTATGTGGAAGAATGAAAAGTGATTATCAGTATTCCGGTTCAAATGTTTATAATCCGTTTCCCTGGCCCAATCCCACGGAGGCACAGCGGGCAAAGATCGAACAGACCGCCCAGGCCATACTGGACGCCCGGGCCCTGTACCCGGATTGCAGCCTGGCCGATCTCTACGACGAGACCACCATGCCCCCGGAGCTCCGCAAGGCCCATCAGCAGAACGACAAGGCCGTCATGCAAGCCTACGGCTTTGACGTGAAAACCACCACCGAGGCCTCCTGCGTCGCGGAATTGATGAAGATGTATCAAAGAATGATAGGTGTCTAAAACACATAATCGGAGAATAATTGTATGAAAAAATTCTTAAAAAATCCATGGACGATTAGCATGGGAAGCGTGTTTTTTGGTTTTTTGCTTACAGTTCTTTATGATCTGATAAAAGGGAAAAATATCTTTTCTACGGTTGGAGGGATATTATCGAATGTTATTACATTCTTGCTTTCTGTTATGAATTTTCGGCTAAAAGTTTGGTGGGTACTTATTGGACTAATTGTAGTTTTCCTCATTTTATGCCTAATTGCAAGGTACAATGAATCAAAAACTATTCAGGCGGAGCAGGAAAAACCACCCTTTTTCAAATATACAAAAGACCAGATAAAAGGATGGAACTGGGAATGGAGGTGGTATAAAAACCTTTATGGCCAATATGATATTGAAGACTTACATCCAGTTTGTAGTTCATGTGGCACACCGCTTGTACGAAGTGATAACATAGAATATAATCTGGAGTGTATGAGATGCAACAAAAAGTATAGTGAATACTTACCTGATATGGACAATATTAAGATATATATTCGTGACAGCGCAAAAAGAGGAATTTATCAAGGAAACGAAAGCGAAATCAATAGAAGACAACTATAAGTCGATATATAGTACATAAAAAATTTGTTTACAACAATTTCCTCTGGCCGAATTCGACGGAGGCCCAGCGTGCGAGGTTCGAGCAGATGGCCCAGGCCATACTGGACGCCCGGGCCCTGTACCCGGATTGCAGCCTGGCAGACCTCTACGACGAGACCACCATGCCCCCTGAGCTCCGCAAAGCGCATCAACAGAATGACAGAGCGGTCATGCAGGCGTACGGCTTCGACAAAGAAATGACTGGTGATTAATATGCAATTAAGTGATTGTTATTTTGTCAAGTGCTTTGGCAAACAATCATATCGCGACACCTTCTATAGCGGAGAACTTTTCTTTGGACATGTAAAAGAGTATTGGGGGGCGGAAAATGCTTTCCAACAAGATTTTGAAGGAAGAATTCTCCATCAAGAAGGAAATGGGCTACTTATTGCTGCAAAACCCGGATTTGAAAGTGTATTAAAACAAGCGCGTTCAGTACACGATATAGAAGGGATAGTAAAAGAACGTGGAGATACGATTATAGCACGTACAACTTTGGCCTCTTCGTGGATCAATGGTTATATTTGTTGCTTTTATCTTCTCCCCAAAAGAAACGTAATACTACAGAATGACAAAATGGTTTTTGCCACCGATACTATGGAGAATAAATTCAAATTTTTTTTAGCGAACTATATGGGGGATAAGAGCGTGGTATTTGCCGGCATTTATGATGCAGCAAGGCTTTGTAAAGCGTTTGAAGAGGTGTGTACTAATCAAGGGGTGCCATTTGCACGCGATATGGTAAAATATGCTGATATGGATACCACACAGGTTTTCTCGTGTATCAACCGAGGAGATATTTCACCAATTATCTTTACGAAACGCAAAGTATATAGTTACCAGCAAGAGTATAGAATGTTTATCGCTCCCCCAAAAGAGAGTGCGGCAGAGAACTATAGGCTTAAAGGTGTTGCCGTTGCATCCTGCATTGTAGCAACATTTGAATATCCGTCTTAATATTTTACGGGAAAGTGTTGTTAATGCAAAGACTTGAAAGGACTCCTGCTAACGCATTGAGGTGGTAATATGCCGAGACAAAAAAAAGAAAACGTACCAGTCAGTTTCCGTCTCGCAAAGGATGTTAACGAGCGGCTGGAGCAATTTTGCAAGGACTCCGGGCAATCAAAGACCGTAGCCGTCGAGCGTGCTATAGCGATGTATGTTGACGATTACGAGGCCAAGCAGCGAAAGCTCAGTGAAGAAAAGTAAAATGATATTCACGGCCAAAAGGCCCAAAGTGCCCCTCTCCCAGTTGCATTCCGGGAGAGGGGCTTGCCTTCCGTTGAGGCTTAGGCGTCCGTGTATTTCACTGCATATTGAGCATCTGGAATATCAAGCCAATTCATAAGTCGAAGAAGGTAGTGACCATCCGGCGTTGTATCACCGTTTTCCCACTTTTGGTATGTTCGGACGGTTGCTCCAATGGCGTCCGCAACTTCCTGTTGCGTGAATTTCAACTTCTTGCGTCGTTCTTTCAGCACGGTGAAGTCGAACTCCATACACAGAGGGCCTGCATAGATCTGATACCAAGTGCCGTCATACAATTTAGGTCTTGCAAAATCAAAAGAAATACATTATAATGAATTAAAATAGAATAAGTGTGGAAACCTGCCATTTGTCTTCAAATGCAAGCTTTCTTTTGAAACCCCGGAGAAAGGAGGATCCCTAAATGAACGGAATCCTGAAACGGCTCACTTGTCTGATACTAACTTTATGCCTGCTGAGTACAATCATGCTCCCTGGCCTGGCTTTTGCCGATGAGACAACAGAGCCTGTTTCTGCCCTGCTGGAATCGGAGGTATCTGAGACCGGTTCGAGTGAAACGGAGCCTGTGCAGCCCGAGTCTGTGGAAACGGAGCCCGTAGAACCTGCACCTGTAGAAACTGAGTCTGCGCAGCCTGAGCCTGCGGAAACGGACCCTGCGGAAACGGGCCCTGCGGAAACGGGCCCTGCGGAAACGGACCCTGTGGAGTCTGAGCCTGTTGAAACAGAACCTGTTGAGACCGATCCTGTTGTAACGGAACCTGAACCGGTTCCGGAACAGCCTTCTGATGGTCCTACAACTGAAACGGAGATCACAGTAGTTTCCCGCACAGAAAATATCGTTGGCGACGTCTTTGCCAGAATGTTTACCCAAGATGAAGAGGAACAAAAGACGCTGAAGGAAAAACTTGCAGAATATCCCCGTGAGCATCATGAGCTCTCTTACTACAAGGACTCTTCCCGGGTCCGGTATCTGAAGGGCGGAGAAGGGGAGGATCGCAACTACCTGGTCTACCGGGATTCCTATCTGCTGATCTCCGAAGAGGACAGCCTGCTTTATAAGGTTGATGTTTCCGAGGACGGAACCTCTGCGACGGTATCCCCGGCGGTCTTCCCCGAACGTCTGGACAATAAGACCGGCATCGTTTTCCTGGGGGAAAACATCGGCTGCGACGAAATTCTCGTGTTTGGCGGCGAGACGGTCTATCACGGCGACTCCGTGACCTTCTCCCTGAAACCGGCGGAAGAGATCGTTATCACCGAGCTGTTCTCCGACGGCAAGCTGGAATTCAACGGCGATTCCGGGGAACCGAAGCGAGTTGACTTCGGCTTCACTGTCTATCCCAAAGGAACGAACTGGGAAGGCGAGATCACAAGCTTCAAGCCATACTGGCCCAATGCCCATGTTCATGTCAATCTCTGGGATCTTGAATTCAAGCTGATCCTTAATCTGAAGTTCGACCTGGGCTTTGAGATCGAAACCACCGGCTCCAGCGGCGGCAGGCAGTCCGCAAAGATAGCTTCCGTTTCCGTGCCCGTTGAGCTGTTCGACATCGGCGTCCAATACAATCTTCAGGTGGAATTCCCCAATGAGCCCATGAAATTCAAGGGCACGAGCACCACGGAAATGGAAATCACCATGGACTTGCTCTTCGGGACGCGCATCTCGAAGTTTGAAAACCCGATTTCGCTGACTGATCTGACCGTCAAGAACCCGGCGGACTATAATAAAGACATTCCCTTCTACATCGGCTCCCAGATTCTGATCTACGGCGGTTTCCTGGAGATCAGCGTTGACCTTTGGCTGTTCTCCATCGATTTCGGCCCGGTGCTTTCGATCAACATTGACAACAGCGCGGGCTGCTACGGCGTTGCAAGATATGAAAAGAATACTTTCACAGAGGAGGACATCGGGCAGAAGAACCGACTACATACCTGCGCGGCGCAAGGCGAAGCCGGCTGCCTGACTGTCGATTTGCGGGAGGTCTCCAAATTCTGGATCTATTTCAAGATAGACATCTATGTTGACCATTGGGAGTTCCCGCTGTACTCACCCGGCGAGGAAACGATCTCAAGGTATTCCTATTATAATTCCTACACGCATCACAGCGGCATGCAGAAGGGCGTCTGCCCGCATCTGTTCTACATGGTCCCGGTCCGGGTCTGGCTGGACGATAATATGACACGTCCCGCCGCAAACATGGCGGTGACTGTCAGCGACAGTTTGCAGATCAGCCCTGCCGAGGAGAGGTTTGTTTCCGCTGTGACCGACAGCGGCGGCAGCGCATTCGTCTATCTGCCCTATAAACAGAATTATCAATACACCTTCGTATCCAACGGCGTCATCGACGGAAGAACGCTCGCCGGTTCCAAAAAACAGACGGTCTATATTCAGGCAGGAGACAATCCGGTTGTCAATATTGTCCTGCGCTCGGATGAAATCATAAATATTAAGACCGACATCGTTTGGGAAGCGGACTTTGAAAAGAAAGACTTGCCCTCCGGAAGCTATGCTTATTTGAACATTTTGCTTTTCAGACGGAGAGCCGGTTCCAATGAAGAATGGGAGTGGACCAATTATTACGACGCTGCTGTTAGCAGCGAAGGATGGCACGTGGATCAGCGGACGGTGCCGAAATTCGGCTTTGACAGCAGCGGGGCCTTCCTCTATGAATATCGCGTTCGTCTTTTGGAGAAAAACGATTACGGCAACGGTTATTCTGTGATCACGCCTGAGAACGACAACTGCTTTATCCTCCGCGGAATAGAGGCTTATACCGACGTTGCCGGCAACACGGTGCAGTCTCACACCAACAAGTATCAGATCAGCTATGACGAAAAGACCACCGACGAGACCCTGGAGACCACCATCCGCGCCACCGCGGTCATGGATATCCGGCTGAGCAAGAGCTGGAAGCTGCAGGATCCTGCGAACAAAGCGGAGTTTGTCTATCTTGCTCTGCTGCAAAAGCCGGCGGATGGCTGGGAAAACAAGGCAGTCGAGAAACATGTGCCCCAGGACTGGGTCGTGATCCTGGATCCGATCCAGGGACCGCACGAGTCGATCCGGAGCCTTACGGAAGCAGATCAGCTGATTGTATACGACGATCTCAGCAGCGTTGAGAACAGACCCCTTGCCATCGGAAAAGTCGATAACGATAATCAGTGGACCCTTAATTATACGGTTTGCAAGTATCGAAACGGTATCCGGCTGCAGTATGAGGGCTGCGAGCTGGACAACACCGTCATGGAGAACCTGCTCAAACACGAGTATGACATCCGGAACTCCGTGTTGGTCAAGTCCTTCGGCAATTATCTGTCCATACCGGGTACCACAACAGAAGAAAACTATTATTCGCTGAACGCTGTCGTGGTCAACACCGATCCGATTGCTGACAACACACTGTCCGGGACAATCTATTGGCAGGGTTCCTATTTTTCGCAGCCGACAGATTACGTTGTGCTCCATTTCCGGAAAAACGGCGAACCGCTCACAGATCTTACGGTCTACAAATCCGAAAGCGCGTTGGAGGAGAATCTCTGGTTCTGGCAGCTCACTTTAGATGACTATGACCCGGACGCCGAATATACCGTGACGGAGACCATTCCCTTCGGACCGGATGGACCGGAATATGTCGGCGTGCCCTATGGGCTGAACCTGATCAACTATGAGATCTCGTTCGATTATGTACAGGCGGAGGCACAGGTCATCTTTGACGTTGAGCCTGCAGGCCTGGATCAGATTTCCATCGGAGGTTATGACTACTGGACTCATAAAGCCGGGTGGGACTTCACGGTTGAAAAACGTGACGGCTGGTGGGCGCGTAAAGCCGACAAGAAGAAGACCGAGGTTGCCCCCATCGAGAACTATATCGTTGAAGCGCCGAATCTGCACAATTATGTCACCGTAAGGGCAAATCCCTACGCCTACACCCGTCCGGGCTGGGGCAATCTCTTCTACAACTTCACCGTGTACTATCTGTTCAACTGCGACAATCTGAAGCTTCACATCTCCAAGGAGTGGGAGGACGACGGTTCCGCCATGTACCCGGAGTCGGTTGTGGTCGAGGTCTTCCGGGACGATGAGAAGATTGCCGAAACTACGCTGACGCGAAATGGCTCT
Organism: Oscillospiraceae bacterium; assembly: GCA_902767915.1. Lineage (GTDB taxonomy): Bacteria > Bacillota > Clostridia > Oscillospirales > Oscillospiraceae > JAFRPC01. Next base: position 35,092 of record CACXJE010000018.1, read on the forward strand.
AACTGGAGTACAGCTGTCATCAGTGAGGATTTGAACCATAATAACCTCACCCGCACCTATTACGATACCACAAACTATACGCATCATAAGTATGTTTATACCATCCGGGAGAAGCCCGTCGAAGGCTTTACCTCGAAAGCGACCGTAACCGCGGATACAGGAACCGATATCTACTATACCCTTACGAATACCTGGGTCGGTGCGGATTACATGAATGTGGCCGGCACCGTCACCTGGGAGGGGGACGAGGGCAAGGAGTATCTCCGCCCGGAGAACGTGCAGATCTCTGTGATCGACAGCAACGAAGAGTATGTCAAATCCATCACGGTGCCTGTCAGCGGAGACGGTAAATTCGAGGCCAAATACCTGCCCGGCAAGGACGCGGAGGGCCACCCGCTGACCTATTCCGTCATGGAGAGCCATGTGGACGGCTACACCTCCGTTTACAGCACCCCGACCTTCGACGAGGAGACCCGGACCTGGACCTGCGACGTCACCAACAAGCTTACGGGCTACTGCCCGATCACTGTCAAAAAGACCGTGGAAGGCAAGCCGGAGAAGGAGGACAAGGACGGAGACGGGGAGGAAGAGGAAGAGACCTACAAGTTCACCGTTGAACCGAAGAACGGGCTTCAGACCGTGGACCATGAATTCCCCGCCCCCAGGGAGTCGGAGCTCAGCATTCAGGGCGCCGGCGAGACCAAGGCCGAGTTCATTCTGGATCAGGACGGCTTGTATGCCTATACCTTCAAGGAGGTAAAGGGCGAGACCGAGAACTGCGTCTACGACGAAGAGGTGAAGCTGGTGCTGATCCTCCGAACCACCGATCCGGAGGGGAATGTCAACTTCAAAAGCTGGGTCGGCGTTGACGGAGAAGAAGGCTTCACGCCCTCAGACGACAACAAGTCCGATACCGTGGAATTCGTCAACCGCTTCCCGAACGTCACCATCGAAAAGAAGTGGGACATCGACCTGGAGAAGAACGACAAGCCCGACAGCATTGAGGCTGTGGTACAGAAGAAGAACGGCGACAATTGGGAGAACGTCAAGCTGGTCGAGCTGAAGGATGACAACGACTGGAAGGTCACAGTCAACCTTCCCATCGGAGAGGATGACGAGTACCGGGTCCGTGAGCTGAAGGAAGAGACGGCCCTGCAGGAGATCATCAGGACCCTGAAGGAGACCATCACCCAGTTCAGCACAGACCAGTATGATTCCTGGATCGGAAAGGTCAAGGAATCCTTGGGCGACTATTACAACATGCTGCCGGACTTCATTCGGGAAGCCGCGGACCAGGGCGCCGACAAGCTGAAAGAAGCTTTGAAGGCCAAGGAGGAGGACCTGCTGGACAAACTGCTGGAGCAGATCGGTCTGGCTACTGCCATGGACCGCATCGTCTACGACGAGGACGACAGCGACAAGCCCGATGGCGACGATGTCAAGACCAACATGGTCACATTCCATGTGGGTGAAAAGAATTCCGTGGTTACTGCCGGAAAGGTTGACGCCCATGTCACAGAGTATAAGGTGTCCTATTCCAAAGATGATAACACTTATACTATTGAAAACATGGCGGTCTTGGAGATCGACGTCATCAAGCGCTGGATCAGCATCGGCGACGATGGAATCACCATCGTCGGCGTCAACGATGGCGACGATGACGATGATGACGATGATGACGATGACGATGACGATATGCCGGATTCCGCCTGGATCGTCCTGCTGTTCAAGCCGACTGCCGATATCAGCAACAACAGCGCGGCCAGCAGCTTGGCCAGCGCTGCCGGCGTGGATCTGAGCAAAGTTCTGGAGTATGAGTTCCCCGTGATCAATCCGGAGGAAGGCGGCAAGGATCCCATCAGCATCATCAGCAAGCTGACCATTGGCGTTGATCTGGACATTTTCAGCAACCTGCCCCTTGTCCCCAAGCTGGCCATAGACCGGGTGGATGAGGACTGCAACTGGACGAAGTCCTACGTGGTCAGCAAGTACTACTATGGCATTCCGATGGAGTACAAGGGCGCCGAGCTTGGCAGTGAGATCATTCGCCAGATTGTCAAATACCTGACCGGAATAGACTTCTTCATTTCCTACAATCCCTTCGATAACTATTTCAGCATCCCCACCAAGGCGATCCGTACCTTTGCCGGGATCACGGATCCTGGCGACCTGCTGGATTTCTCCAAGCTGGGCGGGGCGCTGCTGAACAAGGCCAAGTCCCTGACCATGGATGACATCAAAAACTTCGGCCCGTCGACGATGCTGGACGACTGGCACCTGATGGCCAACGTGATCAACGTCAAGATCAACTTCGATCTCGATTCCGACGACAGCCTTTCCGGCACCAAGACCTGGAAGAACGACACCGAGGAGAACCGGCCTGAGTGGATCAAGATCCATGTCAAGGACGGGGAAGAGGAAATCGAAGGCTCGCCCATCACCCTGAACAAAAGTGATTTTGAAGGCAAGGACGAGTGGACCTGGGAGTTGGAGCTGCCGGAGGATAGCGAGATCGATCCGGATGACTGCACCGTCTCTGAGGAATATCCGGAGGATTACCAGTACAAGGACAGCTATACCGCAGAGTTCAATGGCCTGGATATCATCAACACCTGGAACGCGACTACCGTCCGGGTCTCCGGCAAGAAGATCTGGAAGGATGACAATAACGCGGCCGGACTCCGCCCGGAATTCGTCACGATCAAACTGCTGGCTGACGGGGAAGAGATCGCTTCTGTCAAGACCTCGAAGCAGGGCGAATGGAGGTTCGTCTTTGCGGAGCAGCCCAAGTACAAGACGGAAACGGATGAAGAAACCGGCGAAACCAAAAAGGTTGAGATCAAATACACCGTCGTCGAGGACGAGGTGGAAGGCTATGCAGCTTCCTATGAGGGCTACAACGTGATCAACTCCCGCTCGGGGAAGGGGATCCTTGTGATCAGGGCGACCCGCTCCGAGGACGAGAAGGAGAAGGAACAGGCCTACGTGTATCGGATCCAGGACGAGAACGGTTCGGAGCTTCTTGCCGTCGCCGTGATCCTGGAGGCCGGGCAGACTGAGAACAGCGTTCGGATCGAACTCCCGACTGGCATGTATCAGATCACGGAGGAGCGTCCCTGGAGCTGGCGTTGGAAGGGCACCCTGGTCAGCGCGATCATGCAGGCTACCCAGAGCGGGTATTCCTCGGCGAATGCAAGATTTGGAGATCTGGTCTGCATCGCAGAAGGCAGGGAGACTGTAGCCACCTATTCCTACGATCTGGAGATACCTGACTGGCTGAACGGCTGCGCCCACCGCCAGGAGGATGCCGCTCCGCCTCCAAATCACAAAACGGACCCGGAGGACGCCAATCCGGATGACGAACACAACACCGATCCCGATGACTGAGTAGAGATGTCAAAACAAATCAAGGTTGATCGGAAGAAAGGAGAACGGATTCAATGAAAAAGAAACGTATGCCGGACCCCTTGGGTGTCGCGCTGATTCTTCTTTGCCTGGTCATGTTTTCGACAGTTTTGCCCTCTGGTCTGCAGGCGCGGTTTGTCACAAGGGCGTCTGGAACTGACAGTGCCCGGCTCGCCTCCTTCGCTCCCAACATGGAGGCGAGCCCGGACGCGGTCACCATTGCGGCCAACAGTCAGTCGGAGTACGTGATCACGATCCGGAACAAGGGTGAGACCGCGGTCCGATATACGGCGGTCGTGGAATTCTCGGGAGAGGATCCCGAAGCGGAATCTGAGAAATTCGACGAAGGTACCGAGGATGCACCGAAGCTCACCTTTACCGGCGAACTTGGCCCCGGCGAAGTGGCCGAGGAAACGCTAACTTTGGATATGTCGGAATATTTCGATCAGATGGAGGACAAATGGGATACCCTCAGCAACAAAGACGTCAGCGGTGAATCCGGCGAGATCCCCTTTGCGGTTTTCGTGACCTTCACACAGCTGGACTAAAGGAGGCTTGGAAATGCGAAAAAAACTACGTTTCGGCAAACGAGGCCTGCTTTTGACCGTTGGGCTTCTTCTGGCCGCGGCTGTCGTCCTGATTCCTCTGGTGGGGCAGTCTCGGGCAAAGTTCAAGACCCAGCTGGTGGTCGCCAACCAGGTCTCCTATCAAAATGAGCTGGCTGAGAGCTTCCAACTGCTGGATCAGCCTGTGGTTCTCCAAGAGGACGGCAGCTATCTGAAAAACGAGGCCGAAGACTCGATGCCCACCAGCGGCTTTTCCTACAAGCTGATTCCGGGCATTACAATTCCCGCCGCTCCCTATATCGAGATCGAGCACAAGACAGAGATTCCCGCCTATCTGTATTTTGAGGTCGTCTGTCCTGAGGGCGCTCCCGCTCTGCTGGTGACAGAAGACTGGGAAAAATTAGTGACAGAAGGGAAGTTCGGCGGCGATGTCTACACCTATAAGGACGGCGCCCTGGTGAAAACGGAAGAGGAAGACAATTTTACGTTCGATACCTTCACCGTGGAGACACTGGATTCAAAGCCCATGGACTTTGAATCTGGGGAGATTCATGTTTACGCCTACATGATCCGTCAGCTGGAGAATCAAACGGCGTCTGAGGCCTTTGCGGCCGCGCCCACGCCGAATCCGCCGTCGGCTCCCGAGCCGGAAACGGGCGATTAAGGCTGCAGGAGGAGGATCTCGATGAAGATGAAGTTTTTTGAGAAAACAGGACCCGGCGCAAGGCGGACGGCCCTGATCCTGATTCTGGTGGTCTTGCTGACCGTCGGCTGCGTCACCACTGCTTTTGCCCTGCGGGATACCACGGGCGAGGTCACGGAGTCCTTGGAGAAGGCTGAGGTAACCTGTGAAGTGAACGAGAACTGGTCTGTTACCAACACCGGGAATATTCCGGCCCTGATCCGGGTCCGGGTGATTGTGAATCTCACCGACGGCGACACCCTGCTTCCCGGAGACGTTCCCGACTATACGGTCGGCAGCGGCTGGGTGAAGATCGGCGATTATCTGTACTATACGGGTATCGTTGATTTTGAGGAAGGCGAAAACGGCACCGGCAATGTCACGACCCCTGCCATCAGTTATTCGAATACCGGAGCGCAGACCACCAAGGTCACAGTCTTGGCGGACGCCATACAAGCGACGCCGAGTACGGCAACCCAGCAGGCCTGGGGTGTCACGTTTGAGAACGGAAATTGGTCCTGACAAAGGAAAAAACAGCGCTTCCGCGGCTCGATTGGGTTCGCGGAGGCGCTGGTCTTATTATGTTTGAAATACATCAGCCTGATCGTGAAATACCATCTGCAGACGCCGTGGAACGAGGCCGAGGACCTGGCGGAGACCGCTCGGAAAAGGGCGGAGGCGAAGGTCATCCAACCCGAGCTTCCGATCCCGGTGCCGGGTGCCGTCGGCGTGAAGGAACGGGTCACCGGCGTGCAGGTCCAGTCGATTGCAGACGCGCTCCGAAAGCTCCTGATTATGTGATCTGAAACAAAACAATGCGCTTCTCCAAACGAAAACCGTTCGGAGAAGCGCGTTTGGCGTAAGCGGATCAGATCGTGCTGTGAAGCTTTCTGAACTTGACGGATTTGGAATCCAGAATAAGGATGGCGTAGAACACGCCGGTAAAGGCGCCGCCGATCAGCAGCAGGGAGATCAGGCCGATGCCGAAGACTCTGCCCATGTTTTTCAGCAGTGTCTTCCCGTGCTTAAAGAAGAGCACGGCGCCCTCGCAGGTGGCCTTGGCGGCGTTGACCTGGCTCCGGTAGAAGACCCAGCCAAGGCAGCAGTCGCAGAGGTAGTTGATCACCGTGGTCAGCACGCTGCTGACTGCGCTGCCGACGGTTCCGCCGGTATCGCCGACGATGTGCTCGCCGACCCTCGTGATGACACGACCCAGCTGATTGAAGATGCCCTTGATGGCGCTGGTGATCGCAAAGTAGGCGGCGACGGTCAGGAATCTCGCTTTGACGACCGTTTTCCCCTCGGCGATCACATTCTCGGGCAGCTCGCCCTCCACAATGCCCTTGGTCATCATGGCGATCTGACCCGCCTTCAGCATATAAGAGACAAAGCGCAGCACGATTACCATCAGGCTCAGGCCGATCACCGCGCCGATGACCAGGCCCAGGATCCCGGCCTCGAAGAACTTCTCGCCGAGGAAAAAGCCAAGCGTACTGAGAGCCAGCAGCAGGACGATGGACAGGATATGAAAAGAAGAAAGAATGGAATGACTACGTACTTGGATTAGGCTGACAACAATCATCCACCTCAGAATTTAGACTCATGGGTCTAAACTCTGAGGTGGATATTTTTTTGCAGCTTATATTGCCCGCATTTTATGGCGTCGACTATGAATAGTACGCTGTCTTTGCTGATCGAATCATAGGGAACGACAAGACTCTCCTCGTTGCACACGATAAGAAGGCTTCTTCGGCGGTATATTGTGTCCGCCTTGTCGTCTGGATTGTAATACTTTACAGAGATCTCATACACGCCATCCGACAGCTCGCCGTATGCGTAAACGACATAAGCACCCCAGTCATAACGTTCTTCAAATCGTAGGAATTGCCTCGCATAGCCGAAGACTGTATCAGATCCTTTTATTTGAGCTACATACTTACTGAACTTGTATGGCAACACGATCGCAACTGTCAAATCGCACACATCTACATAACAGACGCCACTATCTTCCGGTTTCATGATTTACCTTCCTTCCATCCACCACAGAGTTTGGATCTATAGGTCAAAACTCTGTGGTGGATATGTCGCTTGCTGCTATTTATTCCAGTCGATCTCCCAGGGGGTCAAATCCTGAAGTGTTCGTTTGGCGTCCTCGGCTGCAATGTTGAATTGGTATTCCTCCTTATGGGTTTTGAATGCGTACAGCATTCTTGCGATGTCCAAATTTTCTTCATCGCCGAGACTTTCCGCCTTTCGCATGATGATTGATATTTCTGTCAGACGAACCTCTTCTATTGGGATCTCCTCGTTAAGAATCTTTAATTGCCTTTCTGTAAACTTTTTTCCATAATTGGGTTTGTAGTCCGGGCTGTCTTTATTCTGAAAGACAGACGGTGGCAGCCCGTAATCTGACGGTGACTCAACTTTCGTTCCACCCCTTTCCCAACGACTTTGACGGGTAAAAACTTCACGCTCCGCTTCTGTCCGAGCATATTTTTGGCCTCCTCTCCGTGCTTTTATCATACATGATTCTGAAGCCGTTGTGTCCACAAATTACCATGTCTGTCAAAAAATAAAATTCCCTGCTACTCCACCTCTGGCAGGCGAAATAGCAGGGGTTGTTTATTTTGTGGGATTACAGCAAATCCACCTCAGATTTTAGGTTCCCAGAGAGGAAAAAAACCTTGACAAAGATTTGAAAATATGATAATGTAATCAAGCAAATTCGGAGAGATGTCCGAGCGGTTTAAGGAGCCGGTCTTGAAAACCGGTGACCCGGCAACGGGCCGTGGGTTCGAATCCCACTCTCTCCGCCATTTTTTTTCATCTTTTCGCCATATTGTTTTTGAGATTCGGAGTGGTACCCAAGAGGCCGAAGGGGCTCCCCTGCTAAGGGAGTAGGCGTCTAAAAAGCGCGCGAGGGTTCAAATCCCTCCCACTCCGCCATGAAAAAAGCGTCTTTTGTCTACCGACAAAAGCGCTTTTTTCAGTTATATTCGCCTTCGGCGAGCTCTATTGCGTGGCAGTTATATTCGTCCTACGGACGAGTTATATTGCGCTGCGCGCAGTTTGAAGGCGAATATAATATAACTTTGCGGCGTCGCCGCAAAATATAACTGATCCGCAGGATCAATCTAACTGCGCCGCAGGCGCAATATATCTTCTGTGCTTTGGTGCACTTTTACGCGCTCTTACACAAAAAACAGGAGAATGCATCTTCGCATTCTCCTGTTTTTTGATCGGGCTGTTCGTAGGGGCCGATGCCCACATCGGCCCTATCTGCAAAACCCGCTTTTTTGCAGCGCTGCTGCAAGCACTTAAAGATTGACAGAATCGATTTCTCAGAGTATGATAATATAATAATGCAAGAATTGAGGTGGAATCGATGAGCGAACCGTACAACCGTGAAGAACTGGAGCACGCTGCCCGGGATGCCATGGATAAGCAGGAGCAGGCACAGGAACAGCAGCAGGAGCCCTATGTGGAGCGGCCCAAGAGTCTGCGTATTTTTGCCTGGATTCTCTTTGGAATCCTGATGGTGGGAATTGCCCTGTATTATTTCTGGATCGCCAAGGGCGGCCGACTTTGAGCGGCCTTGCCCGAAGTGCGATTTGATCGGATTGTTTGCTTGCTATGAGAATTTTAGGAATTGACCCCGGCTATGCCACCACCGGCTTTGGACTGATTTTGTCTGATGGTCCGGTACTGAAGCTGCTGCAGTACGGCGTTGTGACGACCCCAAAGGACCTGCCCTTTCCCAAGCGGCTGGAGATGCTCTTTGACGACGTGACAAGGCTGGTAGAGGTCACCGCGCCGGACGCTGCTGCGGTGGAGGAACTGTTTTGGGGCCATAATATCACCACCGGTATCGGTGTTTCCCACGGGCGCGGCGTGATTTTGCTGGCGCTGACGAAGGCCGGGGTCCCGATCTTTGAGTATACTCCCATGCAGGTGAAGCAGGCCGTGGTCGGCTACGGCAAGGCGGAAAAACGCCAGGTCATGGATATGACCAGACGGCTGCTGCACATGGAAAAGGTCGCACGGCCCGACGACGCGGCCGACGCCATTGCCATTGCCCTCTGCCACGCCAGGTCTCAGACCTCCCTGCTGGCAAAGCTCCAGGAGAATGCCGGCCGGCAGCAATGACGGCCACGGGCCCGTTTTTGTGAAGTCCCATGCCTGAGAAACAACATAAAAAAAGGAGAACAACATGTTCTACTATCTGAACGGAAAGATCACCGTCTTAGAGGCCGGACTGGCCGTGGTGGATTGCGGCGGAGTGGGCTATGCCTGCCATTGCAGCAACTATACCCAGTCCCAGCTCCGGGTGGGAGAGGAGCACCGGCTTTTCACCCACGTCAATGTGAAGGAGGACGCCTTCGATATCTACGGCTTCTCCGGCAGGGACGAGCTGCGGCTGTTTGAGCAGCTTACCGCTGTCACAGGTGTGGGTCCTGCCTCCGCCCTGGCCATTCTCTCTGTCCTGTCACCGGATCAGCTGACGCTGGCCATTATGACCGGGGACGAAAAGAGCATCACCCGGGCCAAGGGCATCGGTGGGAAATCCGCCAAACGGATTATCCTGGAGTTGAAGGAAAAAATCGGTGGGACCCTGGACTTCTCACAGGGACAGGCCGGGGCAGCAGCGGCGATCCCGGTTCAGCAAAGCGGGAAGGTTGCCTTGGCCACAGCTGCCCTGGCGGAGCTGGGATATTCCCAGGCCGAGGCAGCGGAAGCCCTGAAGGGCGCCGACGCGGAGCATATGAGTGTGGAAGAGCTTGTACGCCATGGACTGCGGGCCATGGTCATGAAGTAGGGGAGGTGTTAATATGAGCATTGATTTCTCTCAGGATTATGAAGCGCCCATCGTCACGTCCTCTTTGACGCCAATGGACGAAGGAGAACTGACCCTTCGCCCCAAGACCCTGCAGGACTACACCGGCCAGGAGAAGGCCAAGGAAAACCTGGCTGTCTACATCGAAGCGGCCAAGCGCCGGGGAGAGCCCCTGGACCATGTGCTGCTCTATGGCCCTCCGGGTCTGGGCAAGACCACGCTGGCAGGTGTTATTGCCAATGAGATGAATGTGAATATCCGGATCACCTCCGGCCCGGCCATCGAAAAGCCCGGTGATTTAGCTGCCCTTTTGACAAATTTGAATCCCGGAGATATCCTGTTTATTGACGAAATACACCGTTTGAACCGGATTGTGGAAGAAATTTTATATCCGGCGATGGAAGATTATGCAATCGACATCATCGTGGGCAAGGGGCCCAGCGCCAATTCGATCCGCCTGGATCTGCCGAAGTTCACCCTGATCGGCGCCACCACCCGGGCCGGACAATTGTCCTCGCCTCTGCGGGACCGGTTCGGTGTTTCCCTTCGTCTGGAGCTCTACAAGGTGGAGGAGTTGGCCCGGATCGTTTCCCGGTCTGCGGCCCTGTTCGGCATTGAGATTGATCCTGCCGGCGCCCTTGAGATCGCTTCCCGAAGCCGGGGAACGCCGAGAATCGCCAACCGGATTCTTCGACGGGTCAGGGATTTCGCCCAGGTTTTCTATGACGGTGTGATTACGGAACAGGCGGCCAGCCATGCGCTGGAGCGTCTGGAGATCGACGAGCTGGGCCTGGACCGGATCGACCACAGGATGCTTCGCTCCATTATTGAAAACTACGGCGGCGGACCGGTGGGCCTGGAAACCCTGGCCGCCACCATCGGAGAGGAAGCAGTCACCCTGGAGGACGTGTACGAGCCCTACCTGATGCAGATCGGATTCCTGACTCGTACACCCAGAGGTAGATGCGTCACGCAGCTGGCCTATCAGCATCTGGGAATCGCCCAAATGGGGCAACAGCAAATGAAGCTCTGACAGAAACAAGCATCAATATTCACGCTGTTTTGTAAATATTCGACAAAATTTGAATTATCTTAAAAAATAATTAATTGTTTTATTGACAGATGGACTTTCCGTGGTATAATAAGTAGCATGCAAAACCAAAATATCATTCCAAGCCTTTCAACCGCCTCAGATGAACAGCTTGTTTCCCTTTCGTCGGATTCTCTGGAGGCGATGGAGGAGCTGATTACCCGGTATTCGAGGCTTGTACGAGCTGCCGCACGGCCGTTGTTTCTGACCGGCGGCGACCATGAGGATTTGGTGCAGGAGGGCATGATCGGCCTGCTGCACGCGGTGAGAAGTTATTCCGTAACTGCCGGCACACCCTTTCCGGCCTATGCTTTGGTATGCATCCGCAATAAGATGATTTCCGCTGTCCGGGCAGCGACAGCGAGTAAGCACGCTCCGTTAAATGATTCTGTTCCCATTCAGCCGTTCTCTTTTGATTTGACTGTCCCGGTCGGCATGATCAACGACCCCGAGACGGAAATGATCAGCCGCGAGTGCGCGGATGAGTTTCTGGAGACCCTGGGCATGCGGCTTTCCGCATCGGAACGAACCGTTCTTTCCCTGTATTTGCAGGGCTTGTCATATTCGGAGATTGCAGACAGAATCCGCAAGACGCCGAAATCTGTAGACAATGCCGTGCAGCGTATCCGAAAGAAAGCTGCTTCAATTCTTGGCGAAAACGGCCCTGCCGTTTAGCATATATTTTTGCCCAGAGTCCGGTGAAAGACTTGGACAGGCAACCAAAAGAGAGGTATTATCCATGTACGAAGACAAGACCTTAGTTTGCAAAGAGTGCGGTAAAGAGTTCGTGTTCACTGCCGGTGAGCAGGAATTCTACGCAGAGAAGGGCTTCCAGAATGAGCCCCAGCGTTGCAAGGCTTGCCGTGACGCTCGCAAGAACGCAGCCCGTGCTCCCAGGGAGTATTTCCCGATTGTCTGCGCTGCCTGCGGCCGCGAGGATCGCGTCCCGTTTGAGCCCAAGGCCAACAAGCCGGTTTATTGCAGCGAGTGCTTTGCAAAGATGAACGAGAAGGGCTGAGCTTCAGCGTAGCGGCATCCTGACGGATGCCGCCTTCTCTTTTTTTTGCTGTTTTTTCGGAATCCGGGATGTTCGTATAGATTTTTTCTCAAAGGTATGATAAGATAATATAAATAAAGAAAATCCCCGCATACGCCGCAGGGCTGCATAGTTCACGCCTGCGGCTGCGTACCCGCCCGGAGAAGAGAGAGAATATGAATCCTGATATCCTGAATGACCGGAATATACCCGTCCTCCACCCGGACTACGATTCCCTTCTGGAGGAGGAAAAACGTCTTCGTTCAGAGCTCACGGTGCTGCTGCTGCAAAAGGATGATCTGCAAACCGTGCAGAACAAACGGATTGAATCGGCGTATCTCCGCAGATTCGGCGCTCTGGAGCTGAAGCTCTATGAGGCCTACTGCGCCTGTCTGCGGCAGAAGCGGAAGGCTGCTCTGATCCGTGCCAGCGTCAACCGGCGGGAGCCGGTGGATGAGCCCGCCGTGGAGGCGACCCTGGATCGGGACCTGGCCAGCTATCGGGAAACCCTCCAGGAGAAAATGGACCAGATGAGCAGGATTCTGGCCAGGGGCAGCAACGGACCGCAGCTGACAGCTGCCGGCAGGGAAGAGCTGAAAAAGCTCTACCGTGCCGCCGTCAAGGCCCTTCACCCGGATCTGCATCCGGAGGCCTCGGAACGGGAGCAGAAGCTGCTGCAGCGGGCTGTGGAGGCCTATCGGTTCGGTGATCTGAAGGGGCTGCGGGCCGTGTGTGAGGCCGCGGATCCGGGGCCGGAGGACCAGGCGGAAAGCTCCTTGGAGGTGCTGCGGGCGGAGGTCATACGATTGCGTAAAACCGTCCGCTCCCTTGCCGCGGAGCTGGAGGAGCTGAAAAAAGAATATCCCTATACCTTGCGATGTTTTTTGGAGGATCCCCAGCAGGGAGAGGCCAGAAAAGCCGCTCTGGAGGAAAAGCTGCAAGCACTCCGGGCCCGGAAGGAAGCCTACGAGGCCGGGATCCGTCAAATGTTGGCAACGGAGGATCCGGAATGAAAGAACAGGAATTCTCCCTTGTCAAGCCCGAAGCCTGCGGCCTGCTGGGCCTTTTGCGGCAGGACACCGCGATCCCGGACCTGCCGGAGCCCTATGCAAGAGACATTATGCTGCTGGAAACGATTATTGCCGGCACCTCCCACGTGGTGGGCATCGAGGAGCTGGAGCCCTATCTCCGGGTGGGGGATCGGCTTACACTTTATCGGATCCCGGACAATCCCTCCGACCCCAACGCCATCAAGATCTTCAATCGGGACGGCTTGAAGCTGGGCTATGTGCCCCGGCAGGACAACCCGATCCTTGCCAGGCTGATGGACGGCGGAAAGCACCTATACGCCACGATCCAGGAGAAATCCTGGCGGGAGGGCTGGCTGCGGATCGGGATCCGGGTGTTCCTGGCTGACGAATAACAGACGGAAAGAGTACTGCGATGATGAACATAGTGTTTCCGAAGATCGGAATTGTGATGGAAGGCGGTGCCCTGCGGGGCTTGTTCACTGCCGGAGTTTTAGATGTGTTTTTGGAACACAATCTGCACTTCGGTGCCGCCGTTGGCGTCTCTGCCGGTGCTGCCTTTGGCTGTAATCTGAAATCCAGACAGCCCGGGAGAGTCCTTCGATATAATCTCAACTATTGCAAGGATCCCAGGTATTGCAGTTTCCGGTCCCTGCTGAAAACCGGGGACCTGTTCGGCGCGGAGTTCTGCTACAAGACCCTGCCGGAGCAGCTGGATCCTTTTGCATATCGGACCTTCGACGCGGATCCCATGGAGTTTTACGTGGTTTGTACGGATATGCAGACCGGTGAAGCAGTCTATCCTCGGTGCGACAGGGTCAACGACAGGACCTATGCATGGATGCGGGCCTCCGCCTCCATGCCCCTGGCCTCCAGGCCTGTGGAAATCGACGGCAGATACTATCTGGACGGTGGGATCAGCGATCCGATCCCGCTGCAATTCTTCCTGGATCGTGGGTTTGAGAAGAATATCGTGGTTCTGACGCAGCCCAGGGACTATGTGAAGCCCCAAAATAAGCTGATGCCCCTGATGCGCCGGAGGCTGAAGGCCTATCCGGAGCTGATCCGGGCGATGGAGACCCGGCATCTGCGCTATGCGGAAAGCAGAGACTTGGTTTTTCAGCAGGAGGAATTGGGGGCTGCAGTTGTGATCTGCCCGGCAGAACCCCTTCCCATCGGCAGACTCACCCACGACCCGGAGAAAATCCGGGCCGCCTACGCCTGCGGCAGGCAGGCTGCCCTGCAGGCACTTCCCGCCGTGCGGAAGCTGCTGGGGTATGATACGCAAACAGGGGAGGCGAAGCCATGAGCAGATACGTTGCCTTCGACGTGGAGACCCCCAACTATGCCAACGACCGCATGAGCGCCATCGGCATCGTGGTGGTCGAGGACGGGGAGATCACCGATACCTTTTACAGCCTGATCAATCCGGAGTGCCGGTTTGACAGCTTCAACATTTCCCTGACAAAGATCACGCCCTACATGGTGGCGGATCAGCCCAGCTTCCCGGAGCTCTGGGAGCGGCTGCGGTTCTATTTTGAAAAGGGAATCCTTGCGGCCCATAACGCGCCCTTTGATATGAGCGTGCTGGGGAAGTGTTTGCGGGACTATGGGATTGCCTGGCGGCAGCAGCAGGACTATGTCTGCACCTGTCAGATCGGTCGGCGGGTGCTGCCCCAGTTGTCCAGCCATGGACTGGATGCCATGGCGGATTATTACGCTCTGCCGCTGGATCACCACAATGCCAAAAGTGATACCCTGGCCTGCGCCGGTCTGCTGCAGAATTATCTGAAAGCCGGCGTGGATGTGTCCCGGTTCTTGCGCACCTATGATTTCACAACCCTTCGGACCCTGCACGGTCCCCGGCCGCTGCCGGTATAAGGCACCACCATTTCCCATAAAGGAGAAGACATTATGATCACAGTATCCGATCTCGGTATGCAGTTTGCCGGCTCCGTGCTGTTTCAGCACGCGGACCTGCAGTTCACCGCCGGCAACTGTTACGGCGTCATCGGCGCCAATGGTTCCGGAAAATCCACCTTCCTGCGCATCCTTTCCGGAGAGCTGGAGCCCACCAAGGGCTATGTGGCCATCAAGCCCGGCATCCGGATGTCCGTTCTGAAGCAGGACCAGTTCCAATATGATAAATTTTCGGTAATGGACACCGTCATCATGGGCAACCAGCATCTGTATGACGTGATGAAACAGAAGGACGCCATCTATGAAAAGCCGGACTTCTCCGATGAAGACGGCATCTTGGCTGCGGAGCTGGAGGCGGAATTCGCAGAGATGAACGGTTGGGAGGCGGAATCCGACGCCAGCCGGATTCTGCAGGGCCTTGGCATCGACGTTTCCAAGCACTATGACCTGATGGCCGACACAGATCCCCGGGACAAGGTGAAGGTGCTGCTGGCCCAGGCGCTGTTCGGCAAGCCGGATATTGTGATGCTGGACGAGCCCACCAACAACCTGGACATTGAATCTATCAACTGGCTGGAGGATTTTCTCCTGGACTATGAGGGCACGGTGATCGTGGTGTCCCACGACCGTCATTTCCTCAACACGGTCTGCACCAATATCGTGGATATCGACTACGGCAAGATCAAGATGTACGTGGGCAACTACGACTTCTGGTATGAATCCTCCCAGCTGGTCCAGGCCTTGATGCGCAACAAAAATAAGCGCAACGAGGAAAAGATCGCGGAGCTGCAGGCCTTTATTTCCCGGTTCTCCGCCAACAAATCCAAGAGCAAGCAGGCCACGGCCCGCCGGAAGCTGCTGGACAAGATCTCCCTGGAGGAGATTCCCTGCTCCACCCGCCGCTATCCCTTTGTGGGCTTTACCCGGGAAAGGGAAGTGGGCAAGGACGTGCTGTTTGTCACCGAGGTCAGCAAGACCGTGGATGGGGTGAAGCTGCTGGACAAGGTGAGCTTCATCGCCAACCGCAATGAGAAGATCGCCTTTGTGGGGGAGAACGAGTTGGCGCAGACCACCATGTTCAAGCTGCTGACCGGGGAGCTGGAGCCGGACGAGGGTACCATCAAGTGGGGCGTTTCCACCTCCAGAAGCTATTTCCCCAAGGATAACACGGAATATTTTGAAGGACATTCCGAGTCTCTTGTGGACTGGATGCGGCCCTTCTCCGAGAAGAAGGACGACGTCTATCTGCGGGGCTTCCTGGGGCGGATGCTGTTCTCCGGCGACGAGGTGTTCAAGCCGGTGTCCGTCCTCTCCGGCGGCGAGAAGGTCCGGATGATGCTCTCCCGGATGATGCTTTCCGGGGCCAACTGCATTCTGCTGGATCAGCCCACCAACCATCTGGACATGGAATCCATTCAGGCTGTCAATAAGGGCGTGACCGCCTTCCCGGGCAACGTGTTCCTGGCCTCCCATGACCACGAGCTGCTGTCCACCACCGCGGACCGGATTATCGAGTTCCTGCCCAACGGCAAGATCATCGACCGGCTCTGCGGGTATGACGACTACCTGGCGTGGAAGAAGGAAAATGTCTGACAGGCGCCGGATGGTGCAGCGCGTGCAATCTGCCCGCCGTATGCGGCGCCGGCGTATTTTACATTACCATGATTTTTGTTCTTTCCATTTTCAATCACCAAACAAATATGATCTGCAGAAGCGGCTCCAAACCCGGAGCCGCTTTCGTGTTTTTCGGAAAACTTCCCTGGAGCTTATTGACATCTGATTTTGATAGGAGTAAAATATAAGAAAATGGTTAAATGGGATAATTATAACCATATTTTGTTAGAAAGGGTGCGTTACGAATGAAGCGTTATTCGAAGCGATTTCTTGCGTTTCTGTTGGCCTTCACGCTGATTCTGAGCATGGCTCCGTCTATTGCCGCTGTCAATGCGGAACCAAAATCCTCTGACGCCGGAGATTATTACCTCTTCGGGTATATCAACGGAGCAAACTACGGATGTGAATCCGATTGGCAGAATCTGGGAGCATACGGGTTCACCAACGGCAAGCTGACCGCAACCTTTACCGAGGACAGCTATATCGGCGTCAAGAGTGGGGACAACGCCCATTGGTACATGACGGATGGCTGGCTTGGCACCGAAGTATCCACCGCGACGCTGTATAACGCGGATACTTACAGCTTTGCCAATGAGAAGAACAAGCTCTATGTCCCGGGCGGCGTGGAGCTGACCTTCACCTTGGTTGTGGATCCGTCCACGGACAGCATGGTACTGTCCTATACGACCGGAGGCCAGACCACGGATCCGGATCCCGATCCGGAACCCACCCTGTCGGATTATTATCTGACCGGCGGCATGAACGGCTGGAACACCCAGGATTCTGCCTATCGTCTCAGCACCGGCACCAACAGCGGAGAGTACGTTCTCCAGAACGTTGCCCTGGAGGAGGGCACCGAGGTAAAGATCGTGAATCCCACCTCCAACACCTGGTATCCCGGCGGCAACAACTACTCTGTTCCGGAGAACGGCATTTTCGATCTGAGCTTCTATCCTGCCGGCGGCATGACCGGGTATTATGAGGGCTATTTCAAGCTGACGAAGGTTGAAGAGTATACTCCGGAACCTACAGAGGTGGAGTATTACCTTACCGGCACCTTTGCCAACTGGGGCATGAACGCTGCCTACAAGCTGAGCCCCGGCGAGAATGACGGCGAGTATGTGCTCTCCGGCGTCACCCTTTCCGCAGGGGCCGGCGTCAAGGTCGTGAGCTCCAAGAATAATTGGTATCCCAGCGGCACCGACAATGATTACAGCGTTGCCTCTGCCGGCACCTATGACGTCAGCTTTTACCCTGCCGGCGGCGTGGCCGACTACTACGAAGGCTTCTTCAAGCTGACCAAGACCGGCGGAAGCGTCACTCCCGTGGACCATTCTGGCGCAGATGACAAGGTGATTCTCCACTGCTGGAATTGGTCCTATGACGTGATCCGGGAAAACCTGCCCGCCATCAAGGCCGCCGGCTACACCGCCATTCAGACCTCTCCTGCCCAGGTGCCAAAGGGCTACCACGCCGAGGGCCGGGACAACGAGGTTTCCGGCAACTGGTGGGCTCTGTATCAGCCGGTTTCCTTCTGCATTGCCCCGACGAATGCAGATTCCTATCTGGGCGGCAAGGCAGAGCTGCAGGCCCTGTGTGAAGCTGCCCATGCGCTGGGCATTGAAGTGGTGGTAGACATTGTCTCCAACCATGTGGGCAACGGCTGGAACGACATCCACGATGCCGGCGGCGATCCGGAGCAGCCTGTCGGCGACGGCGGTAAGCTCTTTTGGATCACCCCGTCCGGAGAGGTCGCAGACTACGGTCTCAGCTGGCTCCTGGAGAAGGACGGAAACAGCTATAAATACTTCCGCGACTATATCAAGTGTACCGACAATTCCACCCAGGGAACGGTCCAGGGCTGCATCGAGCTGCCGGATCTGAAAACCGAGACTCCTGAGGTCCAGGCCATGGTGGCGGGTTACCTGGAGGAGCTGATCGACGTGGGTGTCGACGGCTTCCGGTTTGACGCTGCCAAGCATATCGAGACGCCCACGGACGGCGACTATGCTTCCGATTATTGGCCGAATATTCTGAATGCCGCGGAAGCTCATTTCAAGGATGTGCGGGGTGAGGACGCGGAGCTCTGGTCCTACGGCGAGATCCTCTACCAGGCCGCCTACACCCGGAATATGAGCCAGTACACCCCTTACCTGGACGTCACCGACATCAACTATGCCGGCGGCCTGATCTATGGCTTCGGCGAGGGGCAGGGTGCAAGCAGCATCGCAAATCTGGAGATCCGGGACTGGAACGGCGCGGATCAGGAGCCGATCCCGTCCGAAAGCGTGGTCCTCTTTGCCGAGACCCACGATATGTACTCCGACGCCAACTACTCGACCTCCAAATTCAGCGTGCAGGACGTGAATAAGTCCTGGGCTGTCGCTGCTGCCCGGGCGGATGTGTCTGCCCTGTACTTTGCCCGTCCCGCAGGCTATTCCGACAACGCGCCCCAGGGCACCATGGGCCAGATGGAATCCACCGATTGGATGGACGTGGAGGTTGCGGAGGCCAATAAGTTCCACACCGCCTTCATCGGCGCGGACGAATATGTCCATGCAGAGGGAGACCTTGTGCTGATCGAGCGCTGGAACGAGGAGGACTGCGGCCTGGTGATGGTGAACGCCGTCGGCACCACGGCCACTGCCTACGCGCCGGTCTCCTACGTGGAGGACGGCACCTACTACGACCAGATCACCGGGGAAGCCTTCACGGTTGCAAACGGTTATGTTTCCGGCCCCGTGGGCAACACCGGCATTGCCGTGCTGCGGAGCCAGCCCCCTGTGGTCTGCGAGCATCCCGAAGACCAGCGCTACACCAAGACGGTTGAAGCAACCTGCACCGAGGACGGCTATGAGGCGATCTACTGCGGAGAATGCGGCAGAATGCTGGAGCTGGTCCGGACGATTCCCGCCCTGGGCCACGTAGACGCTGACGGCGATCAGCACTGCGACCGCTGCGGCGAGTTCCTGGGCGTCATTACCGTCTACTTTGTAGATTCCAACGACTGGATCCCTGCCAATAACTACTACGACTGCGTCCGCGTCCATGCCTGGAACGAGACCGGCGGAAACAACGGCTGGCCCGGCACGGATATGGAAATCGTCGGCAGAACCAAGGACGACCACGGCATCTGGAAGATCGATATGAATCCCGAGAAGTACACGATGCTGTTGTTCGATGCCGGCGAAAACGGTGTGAACCAGACCGTGGATCTGCCCTACGTGGAGGACGCCGGTACCGCTTCCTATGTGGTCTACACGCCGGACTATCTCCCCGTATCCGAGGGACGGACCTTTGACGGCACGGAATCCCTTTATGTGAATACTGCTGCTGTGGAATGGTGGGCCAATGACGGTGCGATTCTCCACATGACACTGACCAAGGACGATGGAACGCAGGTGGATCTGACCCTGACCCAGGAAGAGCTGGCAATCTTCGGTGCTGTGATTCCTGCCGGCACCTACGTGACTCTGAATCTGAGCCGCTACAATCCCAACTATGACCCGACCCTGCCGGAGAGTGATGAAAACAAGCAGGTTTGGAATCGTACCGGCGAGATCGGGATCCCCGGAAAGGGCAACTATATTAAGTCCTTTAATGACGGATCCGCGGCTGCGGAATGGGGCTTCTGGCCTGAGACTGAAACAGAAAAGCTTAACGCGACTCCCGGTGCGGTCCTGAAGGATATCTGCGGACACACCGCCTATGAGGTTGTTACCGAGAACGGCGTGGAAAAATGGATCTGCGACTGCTGCGGAGAAATCATCTACGGTGGCGAGCACATCCACACGCCTGCGGAGCCCGTGATCGAGAACAACGTGGCTCCCACCTGCACCGAAGCCGGCCACTACGACTCCGTGGTCTACTGCTCCGTCTGCGGCGAGGAGATCTCCCGTGAGACCGTCACCGTTCCCGCCACCGGCCACGCCTACGGCGCGCCCGAATGGACCTGGAACGCGGACAACACCGCCGCCACCGCCAAGTTCACCTGCGCCAACTGCGGCGACGAGCAGACCCTGGATGCTGTCATCGCCGAGACCGTGCTCACCGAGGCCAAGCCTCACGTGGCCGGCGAGAAGAAGCTGATCGCCACGGTCACCTTCAACGAGACCGCATATACCGACGAGAAGACCGTGGAAATCGAAGCCCTGCCCTGTCCCTGCGCGGACTTCACGGATATGCCGGC
>CACXJE010000019.1 GCA_902767915.1 Oscillospiraceae bacterium
CGAAGCGTTTCAAAGTTGCCGTAGGGACGAGCAGTGCTCGTCCGGTCCGCCACAGGCGGACAATTTGCCGGAGGCAAATCTGTCACGGCTGCCATAATATCAGCGTTTGCATCGTTTGCTGACGCAAACGATGCATACTTCGTATGCGTGGCGAACAATGTTCGCCGCTACGGCGTGTTTGCTGAACAAAGCCGATAACCAGAAAATGCTTTAAAAAGCATTTTATACTAAACTGCAATAAAATGATTTCATTGTTTTATTGCAGTTCAGTATCACATGAAAAAACCACCTCATACGAGGTGGTTTTTCTGTTGGAAAAGTATTATCGTTGAATCTGCCGCTCCAGGCCCCGCAGCAGCTCGGTGAGCGGGGCGATCAAGGTGCCCATGACCAGATTCCCGACGGCGTGGATGACGTCCCAGGGAAAGCCCAGGGCGATCCAGGCCGGCACCCTGCTCCAGTCTCCGTCAAAGAAGGCGTAGCACTGGAAGGGGGCGTAGAGGGACCCGTAGGCCAGTCCGAACAGGCAGCAGAGGGTCATATACGCCGGCGCCTGGAGCCAGACCGGCATCCGCTTCGGCAGCAGCATGGTCAAAGCCCAGAGCAGGGGCCAGAGATAGAGGTAGGGATACCACCAGAGCCCGAAGCCCGCCACGATCAGTCCCTCCAGGAAGATAAACAGGAAGATCGGGATCAGCGCGTACCTGCGATAGACCAGGGTATAGACGATGGTCAGGGTGCTGACCAGCTCCACGTTGGGCAGAAATTCCAGCACCTGCTTGGATTCAAACTGGATGACGCCCAGCAGAGGAAAAATGATCAGATGGGCAAGATCCAGCCTCCGGGCCCGCATATCAGCCGGCTTCCGCGGCGAAGGAATAGGTGGCGCCTTCCTCAATGGCAGTGGCGTCCACGCCGGTCATGGCGTACTCCGAGTTCACATAGAAGGCCCAGTAATAGCCGTCCAGGTCGTAATCCAGGGTCTCGCCGCAGACGGTCTTGACGTAAAGACCGTACTGGCTTTCCTCGCCCTCGATCAGCGCTTCGCCGGTCAGGGCCTCCCCCACGGTGTCGGCGTCGGTGTGGATCTCGTAGAGCTCGTAGGCGCCGTCGGCGTGGGTGACCTCAAAATAGAAGCTCTTGGTGCCTTCGCCCAGCTCCACGGGGACGGGGGCGCCTTCCTTGGGCTCATACTCTGTCTCGGTTGCTTCGGTGGCGGGAGCCTCGGTTTCGGGGGCATCGGTGGCGGGAGTCTCCGTCTTGGGCGCTTCCGTTCCGGAGGCCGGAGCCTCGGCTGTATGCTTGCCCTGCTGTTTACAGCCGGTCAGTGTCAGCGCCGCTGCCGCAAGCAGCACCACAAGGACGAGGCACAGGAGGGATTTCCAGGTTTTTCTCATGTTGTGTATCTCCTTTTTTTGAATATTGACGCAAAGGCTCTGCCGCACCCGGGAGGCGAAACCCTCCCGGCAGCCAAAGGCTGCCCCGGAGCTCGCGGCGGCGGCAAAGGCTTGGGCCAGTCTTCCGGCTCACGGCGGAACGGGCGGACCTTCTCAGGGTAACCCCCAATGGCCGCTTCCTGCTTTGCGGCAAGCAGTGAGCCCGTTCTGAACTGCCGTCTACGGCCACGGTCTGGCGCAGGGCTTGGACCTGCTTCCTGATTAAGTACCGCGTACACCCGGCTTTGCAGGGAAATTATACCTGTCCCGAGGCGAGTTGTCAACAGGAAAGCCCCGGGCTTTTCGGCAGCGGGTGAGGGGGTTTCGGAAAGTTTCCATAACTTTTTCTTGACATTGACTCATAAAACAGGTAATATATCTGGTGGATTAGTGTGCCCCGCCCGGTCTTTAGGGGAGGCTTTGCGGGGTATTTCTTTTTCTCGGCATACCCAATTCTCATGAAAGGAGGTGTGCAGAGTTATGGATTGGTTGTATATTGTCCTGCCCATTGCAGGATTTATCATTGGAGCCATTATCTTCTTTTTCGTTGGTATTACCTACCGCAAGAAGGTCGCTGAAAAGCTGATCGGCAGCGCGGAGGAAGAAGCCAAGCGTATGATGAACGACGCCATCAAGAGCGGCGAAAGCAGACAGCGCGAGATGCTTCTGGAGGCCAAGGAGGAGATCCATAAAACTCGCACGGAAACCGAACGGGAGATCAAAGAACGCCGCAGTGATCTCAACAAGCAGGAGCGCCGACTCCAGCAAAAGGAAGAAACCCTCGACAAGAAGCTCGACAATTACGAGCGGAAGGAAGAGGAGATTCGTAAGCGTCAGCAGGCCGTAGCCGCCACCCAGGAGGAGGTCAACCTGATCAAGAAGTCCCAGCTGGAAATGCTGGAAAAGATTTCCGGTCTGACCCAGGAGGAGGCCAAGGTCTACATCATCAAGAATGTGGAGCAGGAGGCCCGGCACGATGCCGCCCTCAAGCTCAAGGACATCGAGGCCGAGCTGAAGGACAACGCCGACCAGCTTGCCCGGGAGATCATCTCCACCGCCATCCAGCGCTGTGCCGCTGACCATGCCGCCGAAGCCACGGTTTCCGTGGTGGCCCTGCCCAACGACGAGATGAAGGGCCGGATCATCGGCCGCGAGGGCCGCAACATCCGCACCCTTGAGACCATCACCGGCGTCGATCTGATCATCGACGATACCCCCGAGGCCATTACGGTCTCCTCCTTCGACCCGGTTCGCCGGGAAATCGCCCGGGTCGCCCTGGAAAAGCTCATCGCCGACGGCCGGATCCACCCCACCCGCATCGAGGATATGGTGGAGAAGGCCCGCCGGGAGGTGGAGCAGATCATCAAGCGGGAAGGCGAGCGCGCCGTTTTCGAGACCGGCGTGCAGGGCCTGCATCCCGAGCTGATCAAGCTGCTGGGCCGTCAGAAGTTCCGTACCTCCTACGGCCAGAACGTGCTGAACCACTCCATGGAGGTTGCCCACATCGCAGGCCTTCTGGCCTCCGAGCTGGGCGAGGACGTGGCCCTTGCCAAGCGTGCAGGTCTGCTGCATGACCTGGGCAAGAGCGTGGACCATGAAATGGAAGGCAGCCACGTCCAGCTGGGCGTGGAGCTGGCCCGGAAGTACAAGGAATCCCAGGAAGTGATCCACGCCATCGAGGCCCACCACGGCGACGTGGAGGCCAAGACCGTGATTGCCTGTCTGGTCCAGGCGGCCGACGCGATCTCCGCTGCCCGTCCCGGCGCCCGCCGCGAGAATGTGGAGAACTATATCCGCCGGCTGGAGAAGCTGGAGGAGCTCACCGGAAGCTATCCCGGCGTGGAAAAGGCCTATGCCATCCAGGCCGGCCGGGAGGTCCGCATCATGGTGAAGCCCGAGGACGTCTCCGAAGACAACATGATCCTCATGGCCCGGGACATCGCCAAGAAGATCGAATCCGAGCTGGAATACCCCGGCCAGATCAAGATCAACCTGATCCGGGAAACCAAGGCTGTGGATTACGCCAAATAAGCCGCTTCGCGGCCCACAAAGACACCCCGCTGCATCCGCAGCGGGGTGTCTTTGCGCAGGGCCCGGGAACGAGCCCTCTATCATGTCATTGCGAGGCCGCTTGCGGCCGTGGCAATCTCCGGCACCGGGGAACAGGGAACAGGGAACAGACCCGCTCGGTAGCGGCGATCATCGATCGCCACGGGCACCCCGCTCCGACGAGGGAACAGGGATCAGGAAACAGGCGATCCGCTTCGCCGTGTGTGGATAACGCTGATTGCTTATTGTATATCTGTGCAGCCGTCGGAGATTTCCCGCAGAGTCACCTCAAAGCAACCGCCGCTCTCCGGGTAGATCAACAAACGGTTTTCCCGATCAAAAACCCGGATATCCCGGATAGAATACAGATCGCATTCGTTGATCAAATCAAACAACACATCCTTGAAAAAAACGAAATCCATATGAAAGCCTCCCTTTATGTTCAATATATAAATTATAGTCAATATATTAGGCATAGTCAAGAGGAACGATATGATACACTTTTTTCGGTGATGAAAATTGATCAGCTACCGACCTTTTTTTGAAACGTTGTATCGGAAGGGAATCACGGAATATCATTTGATTTACAAGTTTGGCTTTTCCGCGAACACGATCCACCGGATCAAGAAGGGCCAGCCCATGACGACCAAAACCCTGGACGCCCTCTGCGCCGCCCTGGATTGTGAGGTTTCCGACATTCTCCGGTACGAAAAAGATGAATAGACCGTCCACGTCGGGGCGGTCTATTTGTTTTTATCTTTGAAATCGCGATTTCAAAGATCCCACAATTATTCATTTTTCATTATTCATTCTTCATTCCACAAGGCCTGAGCCTCCGGCTCAGGCCTTGTGTCCGCCGACCTGCTGGTTCCGGTCCATGGCGGTGCCGGCCTCCTGGAGGTTCATCCCCTTGACGATGGCATTTTTGCCGTATTTTTTACGGATCTCCAGAATGGCCTGCTGTTTTTTCTTTTCCTTCTGCTGCTCCTCGGCCCGGGCCTCCTGGGCCTCGGGAGAGTCAAAGAGACTGAGCTGCACCGGCCGGGCTTCCACCACAGATTCCGGCAGTACGTGGTTTGCGGCGATGGTGATCCGCCGGACGGTCAGTCCCGGATCTGCGATCCGCTCAAACAGAGCCACAGCGGCCGGGACGATCTCCTTCTCCGAGGCGGTGTGCCCGCTGAGATTCACCGAACCGTTGGCCCCCTTGGGCATGGATCTGCCGTACCAGTCCCGGACCACGGTGCCGCCGAATTCCGGGCTGCCGGCGATTATTTTCAGATTTTCAATGTCATAGCCGATATAGAGCACCAGCTGATCCGTCAGCAGTCCCTTGTCCACCAGATCCAGCACCATCATGTCCGCCATTTCCCGGACGATGAGCCGGGCCTCGTCGAAGGCGTAGGGCCGGAACAGGACCTGCCCCGAGCTGAGGGAATTGGCCTGGGGCTTGTAGGCCTTGATCTCCGCGATGGTGCAGGGCTCATAGCCCCAGGCGTGGTCGATCAGAAGCTCCGCGTTGATGCCGAAAAGCCGGTAGAGCAGGTTCTCGTTGAGCCGCTCGTGGGCCTTGCCCAGGGAGCAGCGAGCCACGTCTCCCAGGGTGAACATGCCGTTGGCCTCCAGCTTCCGGGCAATGCCGTGGCCGATCCGCCAGAAGTCGGTGAGGGGCCGGTGGTCCCAGAGCCGTTCCCGGTAGGACCGTTCGTCCAGCTCCGCGATCCGGACCCCGTCCTTGTCGGCGGGCAGCTTTTTGGCCACAATATCCATGGCCACCTTGGCCAGATAGAGATTCGTGCCGATGCCGGCGGTGGCGGTGACGCCGGTCCGGTTCAGCACGTCCCGGATCATCCGCATGGCCAGCTCGTGGGCGGTGCATTTGTAGGTGTTGAGATAGGGGGTCACGTCGATGAAGACCTCGTCGATGGAATAGACGTGGATATCCTCCGGCGCCACATATTTGAGATAGGTCTGGTAGACCCCGGCGCTGCAGTCCATGTAGTGGGACATCTGGGGGGTGGCGACGATGAAATCCAGAGACAGGTTCGGGTTTGCCCGGAGCTCCGGCGCCTCCCAGGAGGCCCCGGTGAATTTTCCCCGGGGAGCTCTCATCAGCCGCCGCTGGTTGATCTCCTCCACCTTCTGCCGGACCTCGAAGAGCCGGGGCCGGCCGGGGATCCCGTAGGCCTTGAGGGCCGGGGAGACCGCCAGACAGATGGTTTTGTCGGTGCGGCTCTCGTCGGCCACCACCAGATTCGTGGTCAGCGGGTCCAGCCCCCGTTCCACACACTCCACGGAGGCGTAGAAGGACTTGAGGTCAATGGCCAAATATTGCTTTTTCTGATCCATCCGAACGCCTCCTTTTCATGGATACGCAAACGGGGCCTTGCGGCCCCGTTTTGTCGTTTGTTTTACTTCGCAAAAACCTTCTTGAGCTGCACAAAGTCGGGCAGGCCGTCTACCTTGGCCTGCTTGGTTTCGCCCTGAATCAGGGGCAGGCAGTAGTCGACGAAGTCCTGGGTCACACCGTTGTGTTCCTCGTTGATCCAGCTCAGGGGGACCTTCTGCTCGGCGTTGGCCACGTCGCCCAGATCGAACAGGACGTAATTGCACTTGTAGCCGCCCTTGCGGTCGCACTTGAAGCCCACCATCTTGTCGGTGACGCCGGCCAGCGCGGATTCCACGGCGATCTTGCCGGAGTTGAAGCTCTCCTCAATGTCGGTGGCGGAGGCGCAGTGGGAGGCGCAGCGCTGCAGCAGGCTCAGCTCAATGCCCCGGACCTTGGCACCGGTGGCAGCCTTTACAACGGCGGCCAGACGGGCAGCCAGACCGCCCAGCTGGGCATGGCCGAAGCCGTCGGTGCCGGAGGTCTTGGCCTCGGAGACGAAGGAGCCGTCGGCATAGTGGACGCCCTCGGAGACGGCCACCAGGCAGTTCTTCTTCTCGGCGTAGACCCGCTTGACGTCAGCCAGGAACCGATCCATGTCGAAGTCCACCTCGGGCAGATAGACCAGATCGGGGCCGTCGCCCTTCAGGTTGGCCAGGGAAGCGGCGGCGGTGAGCCAGCCGGCGTGGCGGCCCATGCACTCGATGATGGTGATCATGCCCACGTCATAGACATGGCAGTCACGGCTGACCTCCATGAAGGAGGTGGCGATATACTTGGCGGCGGAGGCGAAGCCGGGGCAGTGGTCGGTGCCGTAGAGGTCGTTGTCGATGGTCTTGGGCACGCCCATCACGCGGCACTCATAGCCCACCTTGGCGCAGTAGCGGCTGATCTTGCTGCAGGTGTCCATGGAGTCGTTGCCGCCGTTGTAGAAGAAGTAGCGGACGTTGTACTTTTTGAAGATCTCCAGGATCCGCTTGAAATCGGTGTCGTCCACGTCGGGATCGGCGATCTTGTAGCGGCAGGAGCCCAGAGCGGAGGAGGGAGAGTAGAGCAGCTTTTCCAGCTCCTTGGGATCCTCCTCGTCCATAATCATCAGCCGGTCGTCCAGCACGCCCTTGATGCCGTGGTTGGCGCCGTAGACCTTGGTGATATATTCGCTGTCCAGGGCGGTTTTGATGACGCCGTAGGCAGAGGCGTTGATCACGGCGGAGGGACCGCCGGACTGGCCGATAATGGCAGCGCCGATCAGGGGTTTGTTGTTCATAAGAAAACCTCCTATATCAGAATATTTTGATGTTTCATTGCAATGGCGGGCGGGAAGCGGGCTCCCTCGCCCGGGGAATCCAAGTACGTTCAATTTACCATTTCCCATGGGCCTTGTCAATCAGAAAAAATGGAAAATTTACAGATTATTCCGGAAGTATCGCTTTACAGACGGCTGTTTTTGCGTTAAAATAGATATGATATGATAAGCGGAGGAGGCGCGAAATGGACTTCAACGATGCAAAAGAACGGCAAGAACGGAGCAACCGGCGGTGGAAACTGATCGCCCTTGCTTTGCTCATTCCCGCGACTCCGCTGGCTGTCGGCATTTTCGTCGCAAACGCCCTGAATATCCTGCCGGACATCGGCGGGACCGTGGACGTGAAGAAGGCCATCTCGAACCTGCAGAATCTGGGAGCGCCGAAGACCTGGCAGGCCGCGGATGCGCCGACCCGGAGCACAAAAGGGAAACGGGTCTCCGGGATGCCGAACTGGGGCGAATGGATCGCCGTTGCCGGCGCCATCAGCGCGGCGGGCTTTGGTTCGCTGGGCCTGGGCGCACTGTTGACGTTTTTTAAGGGCAAGGGAGTGTTTGATTTGGTAGCCGCAATTTTTCTGTTTTGCTTAATGGCGGGCGGCACGGTTGCCGCCGTCTGGGGCGGTCTGCGCCGGAAGAAGAAAAAGCGCTTTGAGGCCTATCTCAAGCTGATCGGCAACAAGACCGCGGTGCCCATCCACTATCTGGCGGACGTCATGGGGATCGACTACCACAAGGTCGTCAAGGACCTGCAGGAGATGATCTCCCGGGGCATCCTGCAGCCGGCCTGGCTGGATATGCAGACCTACCGGCTGATGCTGACCGAATATTCCGAGGACCAGGTGATCCGGCCCGAGGAGAAGAAGGAGGAGGCCATCTCCCGCAACGAGCGGATCCTGCGGCAGATCCGGGCGGACAACGACCTGATCGCCGACGAGGAGGTCTCCCGGAAGATCGACCGGATCGAGGATCTGACCCGGAAGATCTTTGCGATTCTGGATCAGCGGCCCGAGAAGGAAAATCAGCTCTACAACTTTATGAATTATTACCTGCCCACCACCCTCAAGGCCCTGGAGAGCTATGCCCGGCTGGAGGCCCAGGGCATCGAGACCCCGGCGGTCAAGGAGGCCAAGCAGAAGATCAACCACGCGCTGGACGAGCTGGCCGACGGCTATGAAAAGCAGCTGGACAAGCTCTTTGCCGACGACGTGGTGGACATCACCGCCGACATCGACGTGATGCGGAAGATGCTGGAGCGGGACGGTCTCAAGGAAGACGAGATCCTCACCGCCACCCAGAAGAAATGAGCCCCCTGCCGCCTGCCTGGGACGCCCTTTTGGACCGGCCCTTTGAACGGGAGCCCCACCGGACCACCCTGGCCCGGGCGGAGGCCGCTGCGGAGACCGCTGTGGTCTATCCCCCGCGGGAGGACTGGTTTGCGGCCTTTCGTCTGACCCCGCCGGAGCGGGTCCGGGCGGTGATTCTGGGGCAGGATCCCTACCATGGGCCGGACCAGGCCATGGGCCTGGCCTTCTCGGTGCGGAAAGGGCTGCGGCTGCCGCCCTCGCTGCGGAACATTTTCCGGGAGCTGGCGTCAGATTTACAGGTTCCCGCCCCCGAAAGCGGGGATCTGACCTCCTGGGCACAGCAGGGCGTCCTGCTTCTGAACACGGTGCTGACCGTGGAGGCCGGCAGGGCCAACAGCCACAGCGCCCTGGGCTGGCAGGCCTTTACCGACCGGGTCCTTGCCGCCCTGCGCTGCCTGCCCCAGCCCATAGCCTTTGTGCTCTGGGGTGCACCCGCCCAGCGGGCATACGCCCAGGCAACAGGCAACAGGCACCAGGCACCAGGCACCAGTCACCAGTCACCGGGGATCAGCGATCAGGGAGCCGGGAGCAGCACAATTCTCAATTCTCAATTCTCAGTTCTCAATTCCCGTCCTCCCCGGTTGATTTTGACTGCGCCCCATCCCAGTCCTCTGTCTGCCTACCGGGGCTTCTTCGGCAGCAAACCCTTTTCGCAGATCAACGCCTTTCTTGCCGAAAACGGAGAACCGCCCATCCGCTGGGCGGAATGAGCCCTGCAGCCCGGGAGTTGTCGGGCTGACATTGCGAACGCTGCGTAGGGCGGGCTGACCTCAGCCCGCCGCGATGACATTCCGCGTTTCGGCGGCGGCCAGGGGTCTACCCATAAAGAGCACAGGTGGCCGCCCTATGCAAGAGCCTGCACGGCCACTATGAAAGCATCCATACAAATCCCGGCTTGCATCACAGAAAGG
Organism: Oscillospiraceae bacterium; assembly: GCA_902767915.1. Taxonomy (GTDB): domain Bacteria; phylum Bacillota; class Clostridia; order Oscillospirales; family Oscillospiraceae; genus JAFRPC01. The sequence goes on from CACXJE010000019.1 coordinate 9,453, forward strand.
AACCGTCCATGAAACGCATCCTGAGTTGTTTTGCCCTGCTGAGCCTGCTGCTCTGCGCCTGCGCCGAAAAGCCGGCCCCGTCGGGCTTGATCGGCACCTGGGTCAACGCCGGGCAGTATGCCGACGGCAAGGATTTCGTGGAGACCATGATTCTCCGGGAGGACGGGACGATCACGGTCCACCTGGACTATCAGGGTCGGGACTACGCCACCCTGGAGGGAACCTGGAAGACGGAGCGGGAGGTGCTGACCGTGGACTTCACGGACCCGAACGTCAGGGACCGGACCTATACCTACACCCTTTCCGGGGACAGGCTGATCCTTGCCGGGGATAAAAAGGCTGTGGAATATTCCCGGAAATGAGATAAATATCGTAATTCAAACCAAAGGAGATAGATCAAATGAAAAAAACCGTACTGCGCAGCTATGCCCGTCTGATTGCCAGAGTGGGCGTCAACGTCCAGAAGGGCCAGGAGGTCATCATCAACTGTGAGCTGGACCAGCCCAAGTTTGTGGAGCTGCTGGTGGATGAGTGCTACAAGGCCGGCGCCAAGAAGGTCACCGTGGAGTTCTCTTACCAGCCCCTGCAGAAGCTGCACTACCGTCACCGTACCCTGACCACCCTGGGCAAGGTGGAGGAGTGGGAGAAGGCCCGCCTCCAGCACTATGTGGACGTACTGCCCTGCCGGATCTATCTGGTGTCCGAGGACCCGGACGGCCTCAAGGGCATCAACCAGGAGAAGATGGCCAAGGCCGGCCAGAAGCGCTATCCCATCATCAAGCCCTATCGGGACGCCATGGACAACAAGTATCAGTGGTGCATCGCGGCTGTGCCCGGCGCCGCCTGGGCCAAGAAGCTCTTCCCCGACCTGCCCAAGGGCAAGGCCATGGAGAAGCTGTGGGAGGCCATTCTCTTCACCTCCCGGGTCACCGAGGATCCCGTGGCTGCCTGGAACGCCCACAACCAGGATCTGCATGACCGCTGCGCCTATCTGAACGCGCTGGGCATCGAGAAGCTGATCTACAAGGGCGCCAACGGCACCGACTTCACCGTGGGCATGATCCCCGAGGCGGAGTTCAAGGGCGGCGGCGACACCAGCCTGCAGGGCGTCTTCTTCAACCCCAACATCCCCACCGAGGAGTGCTTCATCTCTCCCATGCGGGGCGTGGCCGAGGGCATCGTTTACGCCACCAAGCCCCTGTCCTATCAGGGCCAGCTGATCGAGGACTTCTCCGTCCGCTTTGAAAACGGCAAGGCCGTGGAGGTCCATGCCGCGCGCAACGAGGAGCTGTTGAAAAAGATGATTTCCATGGACGAGGGCGCTGCCTACCTGGGCGAGTGCGCGCTGGTTCCCGTGAACTCTCCGATTTCCGAATCCGGCCTGCTGTTCTACGAAACCCTGTTCGACGAAAACGCCGCCTGCCATCTGGCCCTGGGCGCAGGCTTTGCCGACACCATCAAGGGCTTTGAAAACAAGACCCTGGAGGAGTGCCGCAAGCTGGGCATCAACGAGTCCATGATCCACGTGGACTTTATGATCGGCTACGAGGGCCTGGACATCGACGCTGTCACCCGGGACGGCAAAACCGTGCCCATCTTCCGCCAGGGCCGCTGGGCCTTCTGAGGCTCCCGCTGCATTGCGGACATAGACTGAACGAAATTAGGAAGTGGTAACATGAGAAAGAAAAGAACCCCTGCCTCTGCGAAGATCTTCCGCTGGGTTTGCGTGCTGCTGGTAGCCGCCACCCTGGTTGCAGGCTGGCGCTTCTATAAGACCTACGGAAAAGGACAGAAGCCCTCCGCCGGCAGCGTCGAACAGTCGGAGCCCACAGCTCGGCTCTCCACGGATCCGATGCAGAGCGAGACCCAGTCCCAGTCCGAGGTGGAGACCGTCCCGGTTACGGATGAGGTGACGGAGGAGCCGACCACGGAGCCCCAGGGTCCCACGGTCTCCACCGTGACCCTGCTGGCCGTTGGCGACAACCTGATCCACAACACGGTCTATGAGAGCGGCTGGGATACGGATCCCTGGAACTACGATCATCTGTATCAGTATGTTGCCCCGGATATCCAGGCTGCGGACATCGCCGTCATCAACCAGGAAACCATCTTCGTCAAGGACCACAAATACTGCTCCAACTATCCCTGCTTCGGCACCCCCCGGGAGATCGGCGACGCGGTTTATAAGGCCGGCTTCGACGTGATCCTCCACGCCACCAATCACGTCATGGACATGGGCATCGACAACATCTATGACGCCATCGACTACTGGAGCGACAAGGACGTGACGGTGCTGGGCATCCACAAGAAGCCCAACGAGCCCCCGGTGATCCTGGAGAAGAACGGCATCAAGATCGGCATGCTCAACTACGTCTACGGGATGAACGGCTTCGAGCTCCCCGCGGGCAACGAGTATGCTGTGGACCTGCTGGCCTATCAGGACAAGCTCAAGAGCGACATCGCCTATCTGGAGGAGCACGCGGACATCACCGTAGGATTCTTCCATGTGGGCCAGGAGTATTCCATTGTTCCCACCGCCGACGCCGAGCAGGTGGTGGAGATGGCCTGCAACGCCGGTGTGGACATTATGATCAACTGCCACCCCCACGTGCTGCAGCCCTATGGGATCTACACCTCCTCCAACGGCAACCAGGCCCTGGTCTACTGGTCCCTGGGCAACTTCATCTCCGCCCAGACCCGGCTGGACTCCCTGATCGGCGGCATGGCCACTCTGACCATCCAGAAGACCGTGGACGGGGATACCACCGTCACCGAAGTGACCGACTACGACCTGACGCCTCTGGTGACCCATACCGCCAAGGATAAGACCTACGCGGTCTATAAGCTGGAGGACTACACCGACGAGCTGGGCGCAAAGAATTTCCGCTATCCGATGACCACCGCGGAGGCCTGGAAGCGGTTCTATCAGATCGTCGGCGAGCCGGAGGACTGATATTGCCCGGCCTCTGACAAACAACGCACGGCAGGATCCGAAAATGGATCCTGCCGTGCGTATCGTTTTGCGCTTATTCCGCCTTGGGCTTCCGGTGGTGGTAATACCGGCGGCGGTTGTTTTTCTTTTGGCCCTCCGCCTTGGGGGCGTGCTCCTGGACGGGAGCGGGTGCGGCCTCCGGAACCGGGGCGGCGTGAGGCGTGCCGGTTCGATCGTAGTGCCGGCGGGCGCTGCGATTCTGACGCTTTTTCTGCTGGCCTGCAGGCTTTTCGGTCATTTCGACCACACCTGCCGGGGCGGAAGCGGGCAGCTTCGGGGCCTTTCCCTGACCGGAACGGTCCTGCTTTTTGCCTTCGGGTTTCCGCTCGGCCTCCTGGCCCTTCTGCGCGGGCGCGTTCTCCTTGGGCCGGTCCGGACGGTTGTTTCGCTCCCGGCCTTCTCTGCGGCGGGCGGGCTTCTGCTCCGGGGCCTCCGGAGCTTCGGCGGCGTGGAATTCCTCCTCCTCGGGGCTGAGGGTCAGCCGCTGCTCGACCTTGGACAGCCGCTGCATGGGATCCTCCTCCCGGCGGCCGGAGATGGGCGCCAGATCCTCCGGGATCGGGGGATCCGTTTTCTTGGCCTTGCCGCTGCGCAGCACGCAGATGTCACAGTTGCGGTAGCAATGGATCTCCTCGGGATCCTGCTCCATCCGGACGCCCACGCTCTGCTTCATCAGGTTCACATTGACCACGGTGCCCCGTCCGTCGGGAGTGTCCACAAAGGACTCCGGCTTGGGGCTGGTCTTGATCAGATCCTCATAGGCATCCTGTTCGTACTTCAGGCAGCACATCAGTCTGCCGCAGGTGCCGGAGATCTTGGTGGGGTTCAGGCTCAGATTCTGGGTCTTGGCCATCTTGATGGAGACCGGCTCAAAGTCCTCCAGGAAGCTGGCGCAGCAGAAGGGTCTGCCGCAGATGCCCAGACCGCCCAGCATCTTGGCCTTGTCCCGGACGCCGATCTGCCGCAGCTCAATGCGGGTGTGGTAGTTGGAGGCCAGGATCTTGACCAGCTCCCGGAAATCCACCCGGGCGTCGGCGGTGAAGAAGAACAGCAGCTTGCTGCCGTCAAAGGCGCATTCCGCGGAGACCAGCTGCATATCCAGACCCAGCTCCTCGATCTTCTTCTGGCAGAAGGCGTAGGCTGTCCGTTCTTTTTTCTCGTTTTCGGCCTTGGTTCGCTCGTCGGCCGGGGTAGCAATGCGCAGGACCTTGCGCAGAGGCTGCACCAGATCCCGGCTGGCAACCCGGTGGTTACCCAGCACGCAGACGCCGTATTCGGCGCCCCGGGCGGTATCAATGATCACATGGTCCCCGTTTTTGAGCTGCAGGGTGCCGGGATCAAAAAAGTAAATCTTGCTGCCGCTGCGGAATTGAATGTCGCAGACGGTGACCCGTTCCGGGAGTGCCGGAGCCTCCGGCTCCTCCTGGGCGGGGGCGGGGATGGGGGCCTCGGTCTCGGGGAGCCTGGGCGCCTGCTTCAGCGTCCGGACCGGCTCTGTGCCGGCGGGCTCCTGGGCAGGGGTCAGTTCCATTTCGTCGTTCATAGTATCTCCAATCCGTTAAAATACAAGTTTTCGGAGGTGAATCCGGGCAGCCTGTCAGCCACCGATATCCAGCCAGATCTGGAGCGCGCCGCAGACAGCGCCCACGCCCACGTTGCTTTGCAGCAGCTCCACCGCCCGCTTCAGCCGCTGAACAGCGGTTACCAGCTCGCCGCCGGTTCGGCGGCGGCTCAGCTCCAGGGCGGCGTCGGAGCCCGCCGGGAGGCCGGAGCGCAGCCGAAGGGCCTCTGACAGCAGCTCGATCCATTGCTGCAGCACCGGGATCAGCTGATCCCGCTTCCAGCGCTCCATAGGCACCAGCAGCTCCGTGAGACCCAGCCGGTCCCGCCTTGTGAAGCAATCGGCAAAGCGGAGGGTTTGGGGAGCGAGACCCTGTCCGGCCTTGAGCAGGTCCAGAGCCTGGCCGTACCAGCCGCCGGACCGCTGCCAGGCCCCGTGCAAGGCGGCCCGATCCTTCCCGGGGAAGGCCCGGGAGAGGGCCGGCAGGGCCTCTTTTTCCTCCAGCGGGGACATCTGCAGGCAGACGCAGCGGGAGCGGATCGTGGGCAGCAGCTTTTCCGGGCTGTCGCTCAGCAGCAGGAAGGCGCCGTATTCCGGGGGCTCCTCCATCACCTTGAGCAGGGCGTTCTGGGCGCTGGCGTTCATGTCGTTGGCCCGGGGGATCACATAGATCTTCCGCCTGCCCTCGTTGGGCCGGATATACAGATCCGTTCTTGCCCGGCGGATCTGCTCCACGGTGACGGTTTTTTTCTCCGGGTCGTCCACGGTGATGACGTCCGGGTGGACCCCGTCAAAGACCTTCCGGCAGGCAAGACAGGTGCCGCAGGGACGGCGCTTGCCCTCGGTGCACTGCATGGCCGCGGCCAGGATCCGGGCCAGGGTGTGCTTTCCGCTGCCGACAGGGCCGGTGATCAGCCAGCTGTGGGAGAGCCGGTCGGCGGCGAAGGCCGCGGAAAGGCTCTGTTTCAGTCGTTCGTTTCCCAGCAGCCCTTCCATCGCACAACCTCCGATTCTTTTCCTAATGATATATGATACCACAAAACGAAAGGTTTGAAAAGCCCTTTTTTCGTTTTTTTCGGTTCCGGGAAGAAGCGGGAATTTCCCGTTGCCTTTTTTGCAAAAATGGTGTACAATAACCAATCGGAGGTGTTTTCATGCAGCAGCCTTATATCGCCGTCGTCGGCGGCGTCAACGTGGATATTTGCGGCAGGTCCTTTGAGCCGCTGATCTCCCGGGATTCCAACCCGGGCCGGGTTTCGATGTCCCCCGGGGGCGTCGGCCGGAATATTGCCCAGAATCTTTCCCTGCTGGGGGAGAAGGTCTATCTGCTCACAGCCCTGGCCCAGGACGAATGGGAGGCCAAAATCCGGGCGGACTGCGAGGCCCACGGCATCGATTTGAGCCGGGCGATCCAGGTGCCGGACGGTCATACCTCCACCTATGTGTTTTTGTCGGATCCCGATGGGGATATGGCGCTGGCGGTCTGCGACGCGAAGCTGGCGGAGCATATTACCCCGGACTACTTAGAGAATCAGATGGAGCTGCTCAACGCGGCCCAGGCTGTGGTCATCGACGCCAACCTGACGGAGGAGGCCATTGACTTCCTGGCGGCCAATGTGATCGTGCCGATCTTTGCCGATACGGTCTCCGTGACCAAGGCCCGGAAGCTGCGCACGGTGCTGCCCCGGATCCACACCCTGAAGCCGAATCGCCTGGAGGCCGAGATCCTTTCCGGCGTGAAGATCACCGACGACGCTTCTTTGGAGCAGGCTGTGACGGTGCTTCTGGACGCGGGCGTCAAGCGGGTGTTCCTGTCCCTGGGCACCGGCGGGCTCTATTGTGCCTGGCGGGGAACCCGGCTGCGGGTGCCCTGTCCGGAGGTGCGGACCGTCAATACCACCGGCGGCGGCGACGCTCTGACAGCCGGCCTGGTCCGGGCCTATACGGCTGGCCTCATCGGCCGGGACGGGGCGGACCTGGCCCTGGCCTGTGCCGCCATCGCGGTGGAGAGCGAATCCACCGTCAATCCCAATCTGAGCATGGCCTCTGCCATGCAGCGGGCTGGCCTGTAAACAAATACTAACCACCATAAAGGAGGAAATTTTATGAACCTGAACGCTTATCTGGACGTCAATCCCGAGGTTGCCGCGGCGGTGGCCGCCGGCAAGCCGGTGGTTGCTTTGGAATCCACCATTATTTCCCACGGCATGCCCTATCCCCAGAATGTGGAGACCGCTCTGCGTGTGGAGCAGGTCATCCGGGAGAACGGCGCCGTGCCCGCCACCATCGCCATTCTGGGAGGCCGCCTGAAGGCGGGCCTGACCCCCGAGGAGATCGAGTATCTGGGCAAAACCGGCCAGGCCGTCACCAAGGCCAGCCGCCGGGATCTGCCGGTGATCGTGGCCAAGGGCATGGACGGCGCCACCACCGTCACCACCACCATGATGATTGCCCACATGGCGGGCATTCAGATCTTTGCCACCGGCGGCATCGGCGGCGTGCACCGGGGGGCGGAAACCACCATGGACATCTCCGCCGACCTGGAGGAGCTGGCCAACACCCCGGTGATGGTGGTCTGCGCCGGCGCCAAGTCCATCCTGGACCTGGGCCTGACCCTGGAATACCTGGAAACCCACGGCGTGCCTGTGCTGGGCTACGGCACCAAGGAGCTGCCTGCCTTCTATACCCGCCGCAGCGGCTTCTCCGTGGACTATGAGATCGACAGCCCCGAGGAGCTGGCAAAGGTCTTCAAGGTCCAGCGGGACCTGGGGCTCAAGGGCGGCATCCTGGTGACCAACCCCATTCCCGAGCAGTACGCCATGGACTATGACGTGATCAACAAGGCCATCGACGAAGCCATTGCCGAATCCCGCAAGGAGGGAATCAAGGGCAAGGCCACTACCCCCTATCTGCTGGCCAAGGTCAAGGATCTGACCGGCGGCGACAGCCTGGAGAGCAATATCCGGCTGGTGTTCAACAACGCCGCCCTGGCGGCAAAGACCGCCTGTGCCTTCTGCAGGCTGTAATCGGGATATGATGCCCTTCACCCGTAGGGGCCGACTGCGTGCCCTGCGGGTATGTCCACATCGGCCCTCCTGCTGATCCGGAGTAGAGCTGTTGCGTCGGCTATACCCATGAAGGGAACGATGTCTGCCCGCCTGATCCGCACCAGCCTGTCGAATTTGCGGGCTGATAGCCCGCGCTACAACGTGAGAGACAAACGGAAGGAGAACTCATCATGACCATCCAAGAAGCCAAGACGATTTTCCGTGCCAACATTGCCAAGCTGAAGGCCCTGCATCACGCCATGGGCATTTTGTCCTTTGACGGCGCCACCGGAGCGCCGGCGGAATCCGCCGAGGGCCGGGGCAAGACCCTGGGCTACCTCTCCGGCTGCGCCTATGAGATCGAAACCTCCAAGGAGCTGCTGGAGGCCGCCAACTATCTGAAGGCCCACAGCGGCGAGCTCAGCGCCCAGGACGCCCGGGAAATCGAGGTGTTCCTGCGGAGGAACGAATACACCGCCTCCATTCCCCGGGAGGAGTTCGTGGGCTACGTCACCCTGCTGAACAAGGCCGACGCCGTCTGGCACAAGGCCAAGCTGGACAGCGACTTTGCCGCATTCGCTCCTCTGATCAAGGACATCTTCGCCACCAACGTCCGCTTTGCCAAATACTACAAGCCGGACCAGGCGCCCTACGACACCCAGCTCAGCCGTTACGAGCGGGGGCTCACCATGGAGAAGACCGACGCCTTCTTCAATGCCCTGAAGGAGCGGATCGTGCCCCTGCTGAAAAAGGTCATGGCCAAGCCACAGATCGACGACAGCTTCATTTGGGGGAAGGTCTATCCCACCGAGATCCAGCGCAAATTCACCGACTATCTGCTGGAGGTCATCACCGTGGACCGGAACCGCTGCGGCGTGGGGGAGACCGAACACCCCTTCACCACCTTCTTCAACAAGAAGGACGTGCGGGTCACCACCCATTACCATGAGGAGAACCCGGTGTACTCCATGTACTCCGTGATCCACGAGGGCGGCCATGCGCTCTATGAGCTCCATTCCGGCGACGAGCTGGAGGGGACCCTGCTCTCCGGGGGCGTGTCCATGTCCGTCCACGAGAGCCAGTCCCGCTTCATGGAAAACTACGTCGGCCGCAGCCGTCCCTTTATCGAGCTGATCTTCCCCAAGATGCAGGAGCTCTTCCCCGAGCAGCTCAAGGGCGTCACCGCAGAGCAGATGTATCTGGCGGTGAACAAGGCGGAGCCCAGCCTGATCCGCACCGAGGCCGACGAACTGACCTACGCGCTCCATGTGCTGGTCCGCTATGAGATCGAAAAGGGCCTCTTTGACGGCTCCATCGCCGTGGAGGAGCTGCCGAGGATCTGGAACGCCAAGTATAAGGAATACCTGGGCATCGACGTGCCCGACGACCGCCGTGGCGTGCTGCAGGACAGCCATTGGTCCGGCGGCAACGTGGGCTACTTCCCCTCCTATGCCCTGGGCTCCGCCTACGGCGCCCAGATGCTGGCCAAGATGAAGGAAACCGTGGATGTGGACGCCGCCGTCGCCTCCGGCGACCTGCGGCCCATCACCGGCTGGCTGGAGGCGCATATCTGGAAATACGGCAAGCTCTACGATCCCATGGAGCTGCTGGAAAAGGCCGTTGGCGCTCCCTTCGATCCCAAGTACTTCACCGACTACCTGGAGGAGAAATTCACCCGGATCTACAATCTGTAATCCTACAAAAAGCAACGGCGCCGTCTTCCGAAGAAGACGGCGCCGTTGGCTTTGCTCAAAACAGGGGATTCAGATAGCCCTCGGGCAGATAGTGCATGCCGAAGCCGGTATGGTTGGACAGCAGGGCCAGACCGGCCAAAACCGCGCAGGCCCCCAGAGAGATCAGGAGCGCATCCGTGGGGAAGCCGGTGCGGGTTCGACGGACTCGCATGCCCCGAATGCCGTAATCCAGGCTGTGCAGGGCCGGGAACAGCCCGATCCCGGAGATCAGGCCGGCCTTGAGAATGAAGTAGACCGTGAAAAGGATCAGATCGAGGGGCTCTCCGCCCCGGAGCTTGAAATAAGGAAAGTGATGCAGATACCAGCCGTTCATATCCAGGCATTGATACAGCAGCAGCAGCTCCGCCGCCAGCACCGGAGGAATCGTGCAGAGGGTCAGCAGGTATCGCCTGGAGTTGGCGAAGACCAGCACCGCTGCGATGAGCGCAAGGATGGCCGCGACGAGCAGCAGCTGATAGGGGTGTGCATATACCAAGGTCAGGATGGGTCCCGTCCCGGAGGCTGCCCGGATAAAGGTGGAGAGCAGCAGCGTCAGCGACCAGACCGAGGCGGACAGAAGGACCGAAAGCGCAAGATATTGCATTTCTCTTTCTCTTTTCTTTCAAGGTTGAGGCCGACTGCTTTATGCCTCTTCCGCAATCAGCAGCTCCGCGATCTGGACCGCATTGGTGGCAGCGCCCTTCCGGACCTGGTCGCCGCAGCACCACAGGCAGAGCCCCCGGTCATCGGTCAGATCCTCCCGGATCCGGCCGACCCAGACCAGATCCTGATCCGAGGTGTCCAGAGGCATGGGATACTGCTTCTCACCCAGATCGTCCACCAGCTTACAGCCGGGGGCGTACTTGATGGCCAGGGCGGCTTCCCGGGGGGTAATCTTCCGCTGGAACCGCAGGGTGATGGAGATGGAGTGGCTCCGCACCACCGGCACCCGCACGCAGGTGCAGCTGACCTTCATGTCCGGCAGATGGAGGATCTTCCGGCCCTCGTACTGGAGCTTCATTTCCTCGGAGGTATAGCCCGCCTCCTGCTCGGAGCCGATCTGGGGGATCAGGTTGAAGGCGATCTGATAGGGGAAGACCTTGGGCTGAACCTTCTCTCCCTTCACCAGGGCGCTGACCTGGTCGCTGAGCTCGATGGGGCCGCCTGCACCGGCGCCGGAAACCGCCTGATAGGTGGAGGCGATCATGGTTTCGATGGGGCTCAGCTGCCGCAGAGCGTTGACGGCGGTCACCGCGATGACGGTGGAGCAGTTGGGATTGGAAATGATGCCCTTGTGGAGCTTCACGTCGCCGCCGTTGACCTCCGGCACCACCAGGGGCACGTCGTCCCGCAGACGGAAGGCGGAGGAGTTGTCGATAAAGACCGCGCCGGCCTTCACAATGGCGGGGGCGAACTGTTTGGCCACGTCGTTTTCTGCAGCGCCGAGGACGATGTCGAGGCCCTCAAAGGCCTCCTCAGAGGCCAGCTCGATCTGGATGGGCTTGCCGTTCCAGGCCACCACCTTGCCCGCGCTGCGTTCGCTGGCGAACAGATGGAGCTCACTGATGGGGAACTCCCGTTCCAGAAGAATCTTCATCATTTCACGGCCCACCGCACCGGTGGCGCCGAGGATACCGACCTTATATTGTTTCATATTGCAATTGCCTCCTTTTGACAGAATTGAAAATTGAAAGTTTCGGCGTCAGTCAAAATACGATTTTTCGAGACGAGGCAATAGGCAGCAGGCAATAGGCAATAGGAGAACGACGAAAAAAGTCCGCTTTTCCGTCTCCTATTCCCTATTGCCTATTCAACTATTGCCTAATCGCCAAATCCCAATTTGACCAACACAGTTATTTTCAACCTTCAATTGTCAATTTTCAATTTATTTCACGAAGCTGTTGTACAGCACCTTAACCGTATCGTTGAAATCCTTGTTCTCGACGCCCACGATGACGTTGACCTCCTGGGGGCCCTGAGAAATCATGCGGATGTTGATGCCCTCGTCGCCCAAGGCGGCGAAAATCTTGCCGGAGATACCGGGGCGGCCGGCCATTTTCCGGCCCACAGCCGCCACAATGGCGATGCCGTCGATGACCTCCAACCGGTCCGGCGCCAGCACCTCCTGCAGACGGGAGACCAGGGAATCCTTCTGCTTTTCCAGCTGCTTGCCGGGGACCACCAGGGAGACGGTGTCGATCCCGTTGGGGGTATATTCCACGGAGATCCCGTGGGCGTCGATGATCTCGAAAATCTTCCGCAGGGCGCCCACCTGGGAGGACAGGCCCTTCTTGCAGATGCTGATGATCGAGAAGTCCTTTTTGCCGGCGATGCCGGTGATGAACCGGCGGTCGGTTTCGGAGCCGTCGCTGTCGAAGTGCTCCATGATGATGGTGCCCGGGTGGGCGGGATCGTTGGTATTGCGGATGTTGAGGGGAATGTTCTTCTCCGCCACGGGGAAGATGGTATCCTCGTGGAGGACGGAGGCGCCCAGATAGCTGAGCTCCCGCAGCTCGGTGTAGGTGACCCGGGGAATGGGCTCCGGGTTTTCCACGATCCGGGGATCCGCCATCAGAATGCCGGACACGTCGGTCCAGTTTTCATAGATATCCGCGTCCAGCGCGGCGGCAGCCAGGGCGCCGGTGATGTCGGAGCCGCCCCGGGAAAAGGTCTTGATGGAGCCGTCGGGCCCCACGCCGTAGAACCCGGGGATGACGATTTTCCGGCCCTCTGCCAAAGCCCGCAGGGCGGCGTAGGAGGTATCCTTATCCACGCTGCCGTCCAGCCGGAACCGAAGCCACTGGGTGGCGTCCACAAAGTCGAAGCCCAGGTAGTCGGCCATGAGCTTGGCGGAGAGATATTCACCCCGGGACACCAGCGCTTCCTCCCGGATCCCGGCGTCCATATCGGCGCGGATCTTCTCCAGCTCGGACTCCAGATCCGTCTGCAGACCCAAATCGTCCCGGATTTCCAGATAACGGCGGCTGATCATGCCGAACACGGAGTCGCAGGACACGCCGTAGCGCAGATGGGCGTGGCAAAGATACAGCAGATCCGTGACCTTATGATCTGCCGGGTTTTGTTTTCCCGCGGCGGAGACAACCACCACCCGGCGTGCCGGGTCTGCCTCCACAATGGATTTCACTTTTGCGTATTGCGCGGCGCTTGCCATAGAAGTGCCGCCGAATTTGATAACCTTCAGCATAGCGGCTCCCTCCCTACCGCAGGGCGGCAAAGAACAGCTCGGGATCCCTGCCCCGGGCCTCGGCGGCCCAGGCGTGAACCTCCTGGGCGCTCAGGCGGCAGGTGATCACACCGGTTTCCCAGCGTTCCTCCGTCCGGCTCCAGAGCCAGGGCTCGGAGACTGCGGTGCGGATATAATATTTGCGCACAAAGGTGCGATTGTCCACGTGCGTTTCGATCCGAGGCGGCCCGGGGGGCTCAGCCCGGCCGGCAGCAACGTCGAGCAGATCCTGTACCACATTATATGCGGTGGGGTACCTGCCCGCGCCCTGGCCGAAGAAGCTCTGTTTTCCGGCCTGGCGGCTGACCATGGTCAGCAGATTGAAGTTGGAATGGACCGCTGCTTCGTGGTCCTTCAGCTCCACCAGCGTGGGCTCCACCACGGCGGCGAGCCGTTCGGCATAGTGCTCGGCGGAGGCGATGAGCCGGCAGCAGAAGCCATGGGCCAGGAAGGTTTCCACGTCCCGCCGCTGGATGCAGCGGATGCCCCGCACCAGCACCTCCTCCGGGGGAATGCTGACGTCGAAGGCGGTGTTGGCCGAAAGGATCAGCCGGTGCAGGCTGTCCAGTCCGTCCACGTCGGAGGCGGTGTCGATCTCGGCGTAGCCGAAGTCCTGGGAGCGGTTCAGGGCGGTCTGGAAGCTGGCGTGGGCCAGATGCATGGCGTCCAGGATATAGTTGGTGGTGCCGTTCATAATGCCGGAGATCTCGTGGATCGTGTCTGCCCGTTTGCAGCGCTCGATGGCGGGGATCCAGGCCAGACCGCCGGCGGCAGCCCCGCCGTAGCGGAGGCAGACCCCCTGCCGGGCCGCCAGGGCCATCAGCTCGTTCCAATGGAAGGCCAGAAGGGGCTTGTTGCAGGTCACCACATGCTTCCCGGCCAGCAGACACTGCTGCACCTGTTCCAGAGCGGGGTGAATCTCTGCGGAGAGCTCCAGAACGGTGTCCACCTCCGGATCCTCCGTCAGATCCCGGAGCTCCCGGGTGACGGTGGCGGGAAAGCGGACCGGACGTTCCGGACAGCAGACATACTTCACCCGGATTCCGCTTTTGGAACCGAGCATTTCACAGACGCTCTCGCCGATGGGACCGAGCCCCAGCACACCAATGACCATAGACCCTCCTTCACAATCCAGCCCTGGAAAGTATCTACTTTAACTATTTTAGTATATCATACGCAGACCGAAAAAACAAGGTTTACTTTTTCCTTGCAAATCCGGGCGGTCTGTGGTAGACTGTATTTGTAGAATTATGTTTTCGTATAAGGGAGATTGTGCGAATTTATGACAGAAATCATCAACGAAAAAACCCTGGCCGAATATGAAGCCTTTGTGCAGGGCCATCCCAAGGGGAATTTTGCCCAGAGCTCCTATTGGGCGAAGCAGAAATCCGCCTGGACCTGGCGGGCCATCGCCTGCCGCGGTGAGGACGGCAAAATCAAGGGCACCCTGTCTGTGCTGATCCGCAAGATGCCCGGCTTCCGCAAGGCCATGATGTATGCCAGCCGCGGCCCGGTCTGCGATATTGACGATTACGCCACCATGGACGAGCTCTTTGCCAGGGCCAGGGAGCTGGCCAAGGAATTCAAGGCCTACGTGTTCAAGATCGACCCGGACGTGCCCTCCTCCGAGACGGCCTTCTCCGACTATATGACCCGTTACGGCTTTGTTCTGAAGTCCGGCGGCGAGAAATTCGAGGCCATCCAGCCCCGGTATGTGTTCCGGCTGTATCTGAACGGCCGCTCCGAGGAGGAGCTGCTGGCCTCCTTCCACCAGAAGACCCGCTACAACATCCGCCTGGCCATGAAAAAGGGCGTTCAGGTGGAGGTCTGCGGCAAGGAAATGGTGCCGGAGTTCGGCAGGCTCATGCTGACCACCGGCGTCCGGGACGGCTTTGTCACCCGCCAGCCCGAGTATTTTGCCGACATTCTGGACAACCTGGGCGAGCATGCCCGGCTCTATATGGCCTTTATCGACGTGCCGCAGGAGGACGGGACCACCCTGCGGAAGGCCATCGCCGGCACCCTGGCCATCTGGTACGGCGACAAGGTCTGGTATCTCTACGGCGCCAGCTCCAACGAGGACCGGAACTATATGCCCAACTACCTGCTCCAGTGGGAGATGATCCGCTGGGCCGTGGAGAAGGGCTGCCGGGTCTACGATTTCCGGGGCGTCCCCGGAGACGTGGGGGAGGACCATCCCCTCTACGGCCTGGTGAAGTTCAAGCGGGGCTTCAACGGCGACTATACCGAGTTTGTGGGCGAGATGGATCTGGTGCTGAACAAGTTCTGGTACAAGACCATCGAAAAGAGCACCTCCGTGTTCAAGGAGGTGCGGAAAAAGGCATATCTGATCAAGAACAAGGGAAAATAGACAGACAGATACAGAAGGAAGTGTGCAGACATGAAAGCTTATGTTGTCGAACGCGAAGCGCTGATTCATAACATTCAGGCGATCCGCCGGTTTGCGGGCCTGGTTCCGATCTGGGGCGTCATGAAGGGCAACGGCTACGGCATCGGCCTGGTGCCTCTGTCCAAGCTGCTCTACGAAAACGGGATCGACCGCTTTGCGGTGACCGAGCTCAAGGAGGCCGAGCAGCTCCGGGAGCTGTTTCCCCAGGCGCCGATTCTGATGCTCCGTTCCACGGCGGACCCCGCCGAGATCCAGAAGCTGCTGGATCTGAACGTGATCCTGACCGTGGGCTCCTATGAGACCGCCGTGGCCATCAACGGCATCGCGGCGGACCGGTCCACCATCGCGGAGGTTCACCTCTGCATCGACACCGGCATGGGCCGCTACGGCTTCTTCCCCGACGATGTGGACAAGATCGCTTCGGTCTATGAGTATATGAAGAGCCTGGCGGTGACGGGCATCTTTACCCATTTCCACAGCGCCTTCTGCAGCGAGAAGGCCACCAAGCAGCAGTTCGAGAAGTTCCAGACTCTGCTGGAGCAGCTCCATGCCGCCGGCTATGAAACCGGCATGGCCCACTGCTGCAACTCCCATGCCTTTCTGCGGCATCCGGAGATGCACCTGGACGGCGTCCGGATCGGCTCCGCCTTCCTGGGCCGGCTGAGCTTCAAGGAGCGGCTGGGCCTGCGAAAGATCGGCTACGCCGAGTGCACCCTGGAGGAGCTGCGCACCATCAACAAGGGCCAGACCGTGGGCTACGGCGCCGGCTTCAAGGCCAAGGGGACCATGCGGGTGGCGGTGATCAGCCTGGGCTGGTACAACGGCTTCACCGCCGAGCGGGAAAACGACCTGTTCCGGGCCCGGGACTGCCTGCGGGGGATGCTGCGCTATTTCAAGTGGCTGCTCTTCCCGAAGAAGATCCTGGTCTCCGTCAACGGCCACAAGTGCCGGGTCCTGGGCCACGTGGGCATGGTCCACGCGGTGGTGGATGTGAACGACATCGACTGTGCCGTGGGCGACCGGGTCATCGCCGAGGTGAACCCCCTGACCATCAAGGGCCTGAAGGTACAGTACCGTTGAGTTAAGGGAACAGGGACTGGGGAACAGGCAACACGCTTGTAGGGGCGGCCAGCGGCCGCCAGCCCGAGGCAACAGGCAGCAGACCGCTCGGTAGCGGCGGTCAATGGCTGCCCGTGTGCCCCGCCTGCAGCGCGGGCAATACCCATGAAGGGCACAAGGTCTGCCCGCCGTAACAGATATCTGCCTACCTGCCAACGGATTTCTCCACGTGCCCCGCTCGGTCGAAATGATATAACGGATGAAATGATAAAACCGGGCTGCCTCAGTTGAGGCAGCCCGGGGTTTTTATATGCGCTTAGCCGCCGAAGACGCTGAGCAGGAAGCCCGCGGCAATGGCGGAGCCGATGACGCCGGCCACGTTGGGACCCATGGCGTGCATCAGCAGGAAGTTTCTGGGGTTGGCCTTCTGGCCTTCAATCTGGCTCACACGGGCCGCCATGGGCACCGCAGAGACGCCGGCGGAGCCAATCAGCGGGTTGATCTTGCCGCCGGAGAGCTTGTACATGATCTTGCCCACCGCCAGACCGCCGAAGGTGGAGAAGCAGAAGGCAACCAGGCCCAAAATCACGATGTAGATGGTCTTCAGCTGCAGGAACTGACCGCCGGCCATGGTGGCGCCCACGGAGATGCCCAGGAAGATGGTGATGATGTTCATCAGGGCATTCTGGGCGGTATCGCTGAGTCGGTCGGTGACGCCGCATTCCCGGAACAGGTTGCCCAGCATCAGGCAGCCGATCAGGGGAGCAGTGGAGGGCAGCAGCAGGACGCAGAAGATGGTGACCAGGATGGGGAACACGATCTTCTCGGTCTTGGAGACCTCCCGGGCCTGGGTCATAACCACGGAACGCTCCTTCTTGGTGGTCATCAGCTTCATAATGGGCGGCTGGATCAGGGGGATCAGGGCCATGTAGGAGTAGGCCGCAATGGCAATGGCGCCCAAAAGCTCGGGAGCCAGCTTGGTGGTCAGGAAGATGGCGGTGGGGCCGTCCGCGCCGCCGATGATGCCGATGGAGGCGGCCTGGGCGCCGGTGAAGCCCAGGAAGTTCGCGCCGAAGAAGGCGAAGAACACACCGAACTGGGCGGCAGCGCCGAGGATCAGAGAGCTGGGACGGGCGATCAGCGGACCGAAGTCGGTCATGGCGCCCACGCCCATGAAGATCAGGGAGGGGTAGATGCCCAGCTTCACGCCGATATAGAGGATATCCAGGAAGCCGCCGTTCTTCAGAATGGCGCCGTAGCTGTGATATTCCTCGGTCCCGGGGGTCAGGAACTTGTTCCAAAGCTCCGGGTGATAGAGGGCGTCGGCGTCGGTGAGCCCCAGGAAGTAGCTGACGTTCACCAGCAGGCAGCCGAAGGCGATGCCCACCAGCAGCAGAGGCTCAAACTTCTTGACGATGCCCAAATACAGCAGCACGCAGGCGATCACGATCATGATCGCGTTCTTCCAGCCGTCGTTCTGGAAAATCCCGGCAAAGCCGGATTCCCCCAACAGCTTTCGGAGGATTTCACCAATATCCATGGGAGCCCTCCTTACGCGAGCACAACCAGTGCGGCGCCGGTGTCGACCTTGTCGCCGGTGTTGACAACCACCTGGGCAACGGTGCCGTCCTTGGGAGCCACGATCTCATTCTGCATCTTCATGGCCTCCAGGATCACCAGGATCTGGCCCGCCTTGACGGTGTCGCCCTGCTTGACCTCCACCCGGACGATGTTGCCGGGCATGGGGGCGTTGACGGGCTCGCCGGCAGCCAGAGCGGCGGGGGCGGCGGGGGCAGCGGGAGCCGGCGCGGGGGCAGCGGCGGGAGCGGCTGCGGCAGCGGGGGCAGCGGGAGCGGGCGCATAGGCCTCATACTCGTCCAGGAGCATGGCCTTGCCGGCTTCGACCTCCACCTCGTAGGTGCGGCCGTTCAGAGTAACCTTATATTTCATCTTATTTGACCTCCTTGATGGACTTGAAGCGCAGCTCGTTCAGGGGCTTGCCCATTTGATCGGCCACAATGGCCATGATCATGGCAGCTTCCTTGTCGGGCACATCAAAGCGCTTGACCTCACCGGCGGAGCCGGGAGCCTTGGGACCGGTGGGAGCCTGCTCGGCAGCGGGGGCAGCCTGCGTTTTTTTCACAGGCAGGGCAGCCTTGACGGAGCGGGCGGTTTCCGCGGACTTCTTCTTTTTGGCCTTGAAGATGGCGCCCATGATAAACACGATGGCCATCAGCACCAGAAGGCCGGCAAAAACCACGGCATAGCCCAGCAGTGCGGTAAGGGACCGCTGGCCCATGCTCAGATGACTCTGGCCCAGAGTATTTGCATCCAAAAACAGCATAGCCGGACCTCCTTACATCGCCTCGATGGTGTAGGTGGCGATGTTTTCTTCCTTGGCCTTCCGGGCCTCGAAGAATTCCTTGGCCTGCTTGGGATAGCAGATATAGCTCATGACGTCCTCTTCGGACCGGGCCAGCTCGCCCAGCTCCTCCTTCGCCTTGGCGAAGTCCTCACCGGTGCGCTTGGCGTCCTCGATCCGGCAGTCCACAGGCTCGTTGCCCTCGCCCAGGATCTTGTCCTGGAGCTCCCGGCTGACGGGGGCGGGGGCGATGCCGTACTGGCCGCGGAAGTAATTCTTGACCTCGTTGGAGATGTTCTTGTAGCGCTCGCCCACCAGCACGTTGGTGACGGCCTGGTTGCCCACCATCTGCGACAGGGGGGTGACCAGCGGGGGATAGCCCAGATCCTTGCGGACGGCGGGAATCTCCTGCAGGGCGGCGTCGAACTTGTCCATGGCGCCCATATCGGTCAGGTTGGCGATCATGTTGGAGAGCATGCCGCCGGGGACCTTGTAGACCAGAGCCTGGGCGTCGGTGCCCATGGACTTGGGGGACAGGGTGCCCTTGTCGATGTACTTCTGCTTGATGGGCTTGAAGTAGTCGTTGACCTGGTTGATGACCTTCTCGTTGAGGCCGGAGTCGATGCCGTACTGCTGCAGGGCGTAGAACATGGACTCGGTGGCGGGCTGGGAGGTGCCGTTGGAGAAGCAGGAGGTGGCGCAGTCGATGACGTCCACACCGCTCTCAATGGCCTTGGTCACGGTCATATAGGCCATGCCGGTGGTGCAGTGGGTGTGCAGGATCACGGGCACATCGGGCAGGGCGGTCTTGATGCCCTTGATCAGGTGCTCGGCCTCATAGGGGCTCATGGTGCCGGCCATATCCTTGAGGCAGACGGTCTCGAAGCCCATCTTCACCAGCTTCTTGCACATCTCCACGTACTTCTCCACGGTGTGGACCGGGCTCTGGGTGTAGGAGATGCAGCCGGAGGCAATGACGTGCCGGTTGTACTTCTTGGAATAGGTTTTCACAGCCTTCAGCGCGGTTTCGATGTTGCGGAAGTCGTTGAGGGCGTCGAAAATACGGATGATGTCGATGCCGTTCTTAATGGCCAGCTCGACGAACTTTTCCACCACGTCGTCGTGGTAGTGCTTGTAGCCCAGCAGATTCTGGCCGCGAAGCAGCATCTGGAGCTTGGTGTTGGGCATGTGCTTGCGGATGTTGCGCAGCCGCTCCCAGGGGTCCTCGCCTAAATAGCGCAGGCAGGAGTCGAAAGTGGCGCCGCCCCAGCATTCCACGGAATAGTAACCGGCCTTGTCCATGGTTTCGAGGATGTCCTCGAAGTCGGAATAGGGCAGACGGGTTGCCATCAGGGACTGGTTGGCGTCACGAAGGACAGTTTCGGTAATCTGGACTTTTTTCGCCATAATGTTTCCTCCGATCTATGGTTTGGAAGTCCCGGAAAGCAAGATACCCTCCGGATTTCCAATCTCTTCCGAATATCATTATAGCACAAGCCC
>CACXJE010000020.1 GCA_902767915.1 Oscillospiraceae bacterium
CGCCGCGGGCATCAGATAGGTCTCGTTCATAGTTCAATATTTCACGTTCAGCCGAACAGCGGCTGCACCAGGGTCCGCAGGCCCCGGACCAGGGGGCCGGAGCAGATACCGAACAGGATCGACAGGGCGGCCAGCAGGGCGATGGGGACCCACATCAGCGGGCCGCCTTCTTTGTTTTTCGGGGGCAGCGGGGGGCAGTCCTTGCCGGGGAAGAAGCCGTCGATGGTGATGGGCAGCAGATAGCCCGCCGTCAGCAGGGCGGACACCAGCAGGATCACCGGGGCCAGCCAGTTATAGACCTGCAGGCCGGAGTTCAGCGCCCCGGCAGCCAGATACCACTTGCTCACAAAGCCGGAGGCCGGCGGAATGCCCACCAGGGACAGGGCCGCGAAGGTGAAGGCCCAAAGGGTCTTGGGCATGACCCGCCCGTAGCCCCGGAGCTCGTCCACCCGGTGCTTGCCGGCGTTGACGATGAAGGAGCCCGCCGCCATAAAGAGGCAGAGCTTCACGGTGGCGTGGAACACCACCTGCAGCAGGCCACCCAGCAGCCCGTCCGGGGTCAGCAGGAACAGGCCCGTCAGCACGTAGGAGATCTGGCTCACGGAGGAGTAGGCCAGCCGTTTTTTGAAAACCTTCTCCCGGTAGGCCATCATGGAGCCCATGAAGACCGTCAGCAGGGCCAGGCCCAGCCAGGCCTGCTGCACCCAGGTGCCCCGCAGGAAGTCCGGGCCCACGCAGTCGTACACCAGCCGCAGGATCGCCAGCACGCCGGCCTTGGCAATGATGCCGGAGAGGACAGCGGAGGCGGGCGCCGGGGCCACCGGGTGGGCGGTGGGCAGCCAGCCGTGGAGCGGATACAGGCCCGCCTTGGCGCCGAAGCCGATGACGCCCAGGAAAATCACCACCCGCAGCAGGGTCTCGTGGCCGGCACGCATTGCCGGATCCAGATTGCCGCCGGGGTTGAAGTCCAGGGTGGTGGAGTACCGGGCCAGGAAGAAGATGGCCGCCAGACCGAGAAAGGCGCCGGCCACGGAATAGAACAGGTATTTCAGCGCCGCCCGGATGGATTCCCGGGTCCGGTCGTGGAGCACCAGGGGCATGGACAGCAGGGTGATCATCTCGAAGAACAGATACATGGTGATCAGGTTCCTGGCCAGATCCATGCCGGCAAGCCCTCCCAGGGACAGCAGGAACCAGACATAGAACGAATCCTCCCGCTCCCCGTGGGCCAGGTAGCGGAAGCCGTAGACGGCCGTCACCAGGAAGCCGTAGGCCGCCACGGCCAGGAACAGCTTGGAGATCCCGTCCATCCGCAGAGCCAGCACCAGGGTCTCGGACATGGCAAACAGCCGCAGCTCCGTCCCGGCAGGCGCAGCCAGCAGGGCCGTCACGGCAGCCGTCTCCGCCAGCAGAACCGCCAGCACATAGGCGTGGAGCCGTTTTTTCTCCTTCAGCCGCAGCAGCGGCAGGATCGCGCCGCCCACCAGCGGCAGTAGAATCACAAGGGGCAATACGTATCGAATCACTGGGAACCCTCCTTAAATCGAGGTAATCAAGGCGTGTTTCATGTTATCCCGCCAGCAGGGCGACGCCACGGGTCAGCAGGTCGATCAGCGGCTGAGCGATGACCCCAAAAAAGATATTCAGTCCCGCCAGCAGCGCCCCGGCGGCGGCAAAGCGCTTCTGACTGCCCAGGCCAACCGGCTTCACGGCGCCCAGATCCCGGGTGTTATAGACCCGGATCAGGGTCCGGGCGAAATAGAAGGTGTTGAGCACCGTGGAGATGGCCAGCGCCAGCAGCGTTGGAATCAGGAACCGTTCCTCCCGGAAGGCGGCCAGGGCAAACAGGTATTTCGCAATAAAGCCCATGGTCAGCGGCAGGCCGATCATGCTGAGACTGCCCACCGCGAAGGCTGCGCCGGCGGCATGGTTCTTATGGGCGGAGCCCTGCAGATCCTTGAACCGCTTCGAGCCGCCGGAGACCTCGGAAAGCCTGGAGGCGGACAGAAACAGAGCCGGCTTGGTCAGGGCATGGGTCAGCGTATGGAACAGGGCCGCCACGATGCCCAGCCGGGGGGACAGGCCGATGCCCATATAGATATAGCCGATCTGGGCCGCCGAGGAGTAGGCGATCATCCGGAAGATGTCGTTTTCCCGCATGGCGCTGATGGAGCCGAAGACCATCCCCGCCACGCCGAAGACGTAGAGCACGGTCTGCATCCCGCTGGCATAGAACACCTCCGTGCCGAACACGTCAAAGATGATCTTGATCAGCAGAAAGATATAGCCCTTGGACACCAGGCCCGACAGGATGCCCGCCGAGCAGGGGGTGGAGTAGCCGTAGGTGTCCGGCATCCAGAAGTGGAAGGGGAACAGGCCGCTCTTGATGCACAGGCCCAGGGTGATCAGGGCGATGGCCGTCCGAAGAGGGGTCCGGTACTGGCCGCTCTGCCACAGCTCCCCGACGGACTGCTTCAGCTCCGGCATCAGCAGATGGCCCGTGATGCTGTAGAGATACACGATGCCCAGGATGAACAGGCCGGAGCCCAGCAGCGAAAAAATCATATACCGCACCGAGGCCAGGGTGGTCCGGCCCAGCTGCCGGATCATCAGGATCCCGCAGGCCGCGATGGTGCAGATCTCGATGAACACATAGCCGGTGAACAGATCGTTGGTGTAGACCAGGGCCAGCAGGGACGCCTGGATCAGATCCACCATGGAGAAATAGAGGTTCCGTTTTTCCGGCTCCGTGTCCCGGTTCAGCGCCTTCCGACCGCCCACCACACAGCACAGCAGCACCAGGGAGAACACGCCGGAGACCAGGGGCTCCAGAATCCCGAACCGGAGCTCGTTGCCCCAGGGATGGGGAAAGTGGCCCATGGGGTAGGAGGTGCTCTGGCCGGTCCGCAGGGCCAGGGCCAGGACAAAGGCGGACATCACGGCCACGGCGGCGGCCATCACTTCCGTCAGAATCGCGGCAGCCCGCCAGCGCAGGACACCGCTGACCACCGCGCAAAGCAGGGCCAGCACAATGCAGAACAGCGGAAAGTTGGCGGCAAAGCTCATTTCCCTTCCTCCTGTTCTCCCAGGGCCATCTGATAGATCTGATCCAGGTCCAGGGTGTGATAGCGGCGGTAGAGCCGGATGGTCAGCGCCAGCATCAGGGCCGTCACGGAGACGGAGACCACGATGCCGGTCAGCACCAGACCCGCAGGCAGCGGATTCACATAGGAGGCGGGATCCCTGTCGCCCCCGGTGATGATGGGGGGCTTCCGGCCCGCGATATAGCCCACCGAGGTCAGAAAGAGATAGGCCGCGGTGTCCATGATATTCAGTCCGATGATTTTCTTCAGCAGATTCCGGTGCAGCAGCAGGGTCACAAAGCCCACGGCAAACAGCAGCACCGCAGCCGCCTGGATCCGATGATCCCAAAGCGCCAGCAGCATTCAGATCCGCCCCCTTTGAAACACGGCGTAAAAGCCGTACATGGTGCAGCCCACCACAAGGCCCACCGCCACGTTCAGCGGCAGGATCAGCCCCGCGGAGAGGATCCGTCCCGGGGTGCCGGCGGAGAAGATCGTCTCCAGCCCGTTGGCCCCGCAGTAAAAGGAATAGCACTTGGCCAGGCTGTAGAAGCCCAGGCAGCACACAAGGATCCGGCAATAGCTTTTGTAATTCAGCAGCCGCTCCAGGCGCTCAAAGCCGAAGGCAATGGCGCAGAGGATCAGGCCGCTGCCCACAATGGCGCCGCCGGCAAAGCCGCCGCCGGGGCCCAGGTGACCGTTGAGGATCACATAGAAGCCGAACAGCAGGATCACCGGGGTCAGCACCTTGGCGGTGTTCCGGAGGATCGGATCCCGCTCCATAATGTCCCGAATCCGACGGGGCTCCTCCTGCACGTGGGTGGCCGTCAGCAGCAGAATCAGCACCGCGGCCGCCGCCGTGAACAGCACGTGGGACTCCCCCAGGGTGTCGAAGGCCCGGTAATCCAGGATCACGCCGGCCACGGTGTTCACAGCCCCGGTCTCCTCCGTGCCTTGGCCCACGTAGCGGGCCATGACCTCGTTGTGGGCGGGCGCGTCAGCCGAGCCGAAGGCCGGCAGCTCCAGCACCGCCAGCAGCAGAAACCCCACCAGCACCAGGGCCAGCAGCCCCGCCATCCAGGGGTAGAGCCTGCGGAAGGTCCGCACACCCCCGTGCTCCAGCCGGGGGATGGGCGGCAGGGCGTCCCGGTCCAGGTCTGGCTCGATCCGGCGCACCGGCTCCTCCAGCGGCAGGGCGTCGGTGAGATCGAACTCGGATTCGTCCCACCGGCGGAGCCGGTCAAAGATCGTCTGTTTCTTCATCCCGGACCTCCCTTCTCATGTCCCGGAGCTTTTTCAGGGTGATAAACAGCAGAATGCTCGAGATCCCGGCCCCCACGGCGGCCTCGGTGATGGCCAGATCCGGGGCCTGGAGCAGGACCCAGACCACGGACATGATCACGCTGTAGGCCATGAAGATGATCAGGGAGACCAGGAGATTTTTCGTGAGGCAGGCGGAAATCCCGCACACCACCAGCAGGCCCAGCAGCATCAGCTGGAACAGCTCCATTCCCGTCATGCTCTGTCCTCCTCCTTCATGTGCTCCGAGGCGGTCTCGTCGGTGGAAACCTCCATCCGGCTCACCAGATGGGAGGCGATGGGGCTGCCGATCCAGAGAAAGAGCAGCAGCAAAAGCAGCTTGGGCAGATAGCCCAGGCTTCTGGTCGCCAGGACCAGAGACAGCAGAATGAAAAAGATCCCCATGGTGTCGATGAGGGAGGCGCAGTGCATCCGGTTCAGCACAAACCGGAACCGATACACCCCCAAAAGGCCCAGCAGCACGCAGAGCAGCCCCAGGCCCAGGCTCACGGCGGAGAGGATAAACCAAAAGCTCTCAGACATCCCGATCCTCCTCCCGATGGGCGGCAATGTGGTTCTTCACCAGAACCACCACCGCCAGAAAACTGATCATACAGTAGATCAGCCCCACGTCCAGCAGCCAGCTCTGCCGCAGCAGCACCGACAAAATGGCGATGCAGGCCGTGGACATGGTGCCGATCATATTGATGCCCATGATCCGGTCCGCCACCCGGGGGCCCCGGATGGCACGGATCAGCGCCAGAAGAATGCCCGCCGCCAGCACGATCAGCGCGGCAATGAACAGGCTTTGATAGCGGTCAGTCATGGATATCCTCCATTCTGCGCAGCAGGCGCACAAAGACGCCGTTTTCCGTATTTTCCAGCAGAGAGGGATGCAGGCAGTGGATGGTCAGCAGGTTTCCCTTGCTTTCCACCGTCAGGGTCCCCGGGGTCAGGGTGATGGAGTTGGCCAGGATGTACCGGGCGAAGTCCGTCTTCAGATCCACCCGGATCCGGACCAGGGTGGATTCCACGCTCCTGCGGCCCCGAAGGACCCGACCCATGGTGGACAGATTCGCCTTGAAAACCTCCCAGAACAGCACCGCCAGATACACCAGAAACAGGGGCAGCATCCGATAAATCCGCAGCTCCTTTTTGGGCCCGTACCCCAAAAGCAGCTTGGCAAGCAGGCCCAGCGCAGCCGTCAGCGCCAGACCGAAGAGCACGATTTCAAGCGTAAGCTTCCCGTTGAAGATCAGCCACAGCACAAAAATCAGCAAATACACAGGCCGGCGCCTCCTTTCCTTGGTTTGCTCGGTTGTCTTTGGCCCGCCGGGGCCGGGGCACACAGCCGGCCCCGGAGATACCTATATTTTATATTACTATATCATAATTTCAGAAGGAATGCACCAATATTTTCCAAAAGCCTTGGATATTTTTTCGTTTTTCCGCCGGAATTGTTGACAAGTCCGGCGGAATCGGATAAAATACCCCTGCAACCGGGCCGGACAGCCGCGCGGGACGGTCGAAAGGCCCACCGTGAGGAAAGTCCGGGCTCCACAGGGCAAGGATAACGGGTAACGCCCGCCGAAGGCGACTTCAGGAAAAGTGCAACAGAAAGAAACCGCTTTGCCTGCGCAGCAGCGCGGACAGAGCAAGGGTGGAAAAGTGAGGTAAGAGCTCACTCGCCGGCTGGAGACTGTCCGGTGCTGTAAACTCTATCCGGAGCAACACCGTGGAGGAGACATTGGCTGGCCCGGCCGTCTCCGGGGAGGTGGCATGGAGCGTGCCGGCAACGGTACGACAAGATAGATGGCTGTCTAAGACAGAACCCGGCTTACAGACCCGATTGCGTCAACGGCGCTGCCAACAGGCGGCGCCGTTTTTCTAATTGAGAGTTGAGAATTGAGAATTGAGAATTCATAGTCCGGCGGGTCGGCGCATAGACTGCTTCGGTGATGGGATTGAAGCACAGAAACCGCACGCGAATGCGTTTGGCCCTGGGGGGTGTTGTGGGGATGCTCCTGCTGCGGCTGATCTGCCCGGAGCTGTTTTCCGGGCTTCGGGGCCTCCTTGTGGACAGGCAGGGAGAGGAGGCGGCACGAACGGTCTTCCAGGCATTTTCGGAGGGGCAGGGCCTTCCCGGCGGCGCGATCCGGGTTTTTGAAGAAGATGGGCCGTAGCCGGGTGAGGGTCTCCCCCGGGTTTCCGGTGCTGCTCTGCCTGCTGCTCTGTCTGGAGGGCTTCGGCCTGGTCCTTCCCTTTTTGCTGGCCGCCGCCCTCCATGAGGCCGGGCATCTGCTGGCCCTGGCGCTGCTGGGCATCCCGGTCTGCGGGCTGGAGCTCCGGGCCTCCGGGGCTGTGATCCGGGCAGACTTGAAGGGGCAGCTCCGGGAGGCCTGGGCCCTGCTGGCCGGGCCGGCGGTCAACCTGCTTCTGGCCGGGGCCTGCTTCCGGCTCTGGCCGCTTTTGAGCTTCTGCAGTCTGGTTCTGGGCTGCTGCAATCTGCTGCCGATCTCCGCCCTGGACGGGGGACGGCTCTGCGCCCTGCTGCTGCCGGCCCTCTTCGGCAGGGTCGGTTATATGTTATGTAAACTTCTCCACTATGGAACCCTGCTGGCTGTGGTTGCCGCGGGGATCCTGGGCACCTGCGTCCTCCATCTGGGGCTGCTTCCCATTCTGCTGACCGGCTTTTTTCTTCTGCGGCTTCCAAAGGGGCTGGACAAACCGGCCGAAGGCTGGTAGAATAAGAACAGACAATTGGGATTTGTCGATTTCGATTCGTAGGGGCCGATGCCCACATCGGCCCTCCTGCCGGTACAGGATAGGGCCGATGTGGGCATCGGCCCCTACGTCCCGCCAAATCCCGACACACCGCCGAGGTGACGATATGAAAAAACGAATCGACGAGGCATTGGAGCGGATCCTGCCTAACGTGCAAAAGCCCGCCCGGTATGTGGGCGGGGAATACAACCAAACCGTCAAGGATCTGCAGGCCGACAGCATCGACCTGCGGGTGGCCTTCTGCTTCCCGGACACCTACGAGATCGGCATGTCCAACCTGGGCATCCGGATCCTCTACGGCATTATGAACCAGATGCCCGGGGTCTGGTGCGAGCGGGTCTTCACCCCCTGGGGCGATATGGAGGAGGCCATGCGGCAAGTTGGAGTCCCCCTCTATGCCCTGGAGAGCCACGACCCGGTGAAGGACTTCGACATGATCGCCTTCTCGGTGGGCTATGAGATGAGCTACACCAACATCCTCACCATGCTGGATCTGGCGGGGGTGCCCCTCCACGCCGCCGACCGGGAAGGGTTACATAATATTGTCTTTGCCGGCGGGGCCTGCACCTACAATCCGGAGCCTCTGGCGGACTTTTTCGACTTCTTCTCCCTGGGCGAGGGCGAGCAGAGCACCGTGGAGATCCTGGAATGCTACCGTGCCGCCAAGCAGGCGGGCCTTTCCAAGGCGGCGTTCCTGGAAAACGTGTCGAAGATCCCCGGGGTCTACGTGCCCTCCTTCTACGAGCACCGGTACAACCCGGACGGCACCCTGGCGGAGATCGTTCCCCTCCACGGGGCCCCGGCCAAGGTCACGAAGCGGATCGTCCAGGACCTGGACAAGGCCTACTACCCCACCAAAACCATTGTGGCCTCCACGGAGATCGTCCACGACCGGATGAATCTGGAGGTGATGCGGGGCTGCATCCGGGGCTGCCGCTTCTGCCAGGCGGGCTACACCTACCGGCCCGTCCGGCCTCGGCTGCCGGAGACGCTCTTTGACCAGGCCGTGGCCTCTCTGGAGGATTCCGGCTGCCACGAGATCACCCTCTCCTCCCTGTCCACCTCGGACTACCGGTATCTGGAGCCCCTGACCGACCGGCTGACGGACTACTGCGCCGCCCGGAAGATCAATCTGTCGGTGCCCTCTCTGCGGGCGGACAACTTCTCCCGGGAGCTGATGCTGAAGCTCCAGAAGGTCCGCAAGAGCGGCCTGACCTTCGCCCCGGAGGCCGGCACCCAGCGGCTCCGGGACGCCATCAACAAGAACGTCACCGAGGAGGACATCCTCAAGACCTGCGAGATCGCCTTTGCCGGGGGCTGGAACAACGTCAAGCTCTATTTTATGCTGGGCCTGCCCACGGAGACCGACGAGGACGTGATCGGCATCGGGGATCTGGTCTACAAGATCTACAACACCTGGAAGGCCTGCGCTTCCAACAAAAAGCGGGGCGTCCGGATCCATGTGGCGGTGGCCTTCTTTGTGCCGAAGCCCTTCACCGGCTTCCAGTGGGAGCAGCAGACCACCCCGGAGGAGTATCTGCGGCGGTGCAGGCTGCTGAAAGAGCACCTGAACAACAAGAGCGTTGAATTCAACTACCACGAGGCCAAGCTCTCCGAGCTGGAGGCCGTGCTGGCCCGGGGCGACCGGCGGCTGGGAGCCCTGCTGGAGGCCGCCTGGCGCAAGGGCGCCAAGCTGGACGGCTGGATGGAATATTTTGATTACGACAAGTGGATCGCGGCCCTGGAGGAATGCGGCATCGACCGGAGCTTCTACACCACCCGGGGCTTCGGGCTCGACGAGGTCCTGCCCTGGGATACCATCGACCCAGGGGTCACCAAGCGGTTCCTGCTCCGGGAGCGGGAGCGGGCCTACCGGTCCGAGATCACCCCGGACTGCCGCCACGGCTGCGCCGGCTGCGGGGCCAACCGGCTGCTGGACTGCGGCGTGTGCGACCCCTGACCCCGCCCGCAGTGCGGCCAGACCTCCGGCCTCCGACCCACGCACGCACAAGTTGAAAATTGATAATTGAAAGTTGAAAGTTATCGGAGTTTTGCAAATTGCAATTTGCAAAACACATTCATTTTCAACTTTTCACTTTCAACTTTCAACTCAGAAAACACCAACCTGACAGAGGGACAAACTATGTCAAGATTATTATTCACAAAAGAGGGTCCTGCCGTCTGGATGTCCCATCTGGATCTGATGCGGACCCTGCAGCGGGCCTTCCGCCGGGGCGGGCTCATGCTCAAGCACTCCCAGGGCTATTCCCCCCACCCGGAGCTGTCCATCGTGCTGCCCCTGTCCGTAGGGGTCTCCTCGGTCTGCGAGCTGGCGGACTTCGAGCTGGAGCCGGACTGCAGCGTCCCCGTCGGGGAAATCGCTGCCCGCTTGAATCCGGTGCTTCCCGCCGGGATCCGGGTGCTGGACTGCTTTGAGCAGGGCAAAAAGGCCGGCAAGCTGGCGTTTTTGCGGTCGGAGCTGCGGCTGACGTATGATCAGGCAACAGGCAACAGGCAACAGGCAACAGACCCGTCTGTAGCGGCGCACAGTGTGCGCCATGCCGTACCCCGCTCCGACGAAGCAGAAGGGGAACGGATTTCTCCGCTCGCTTCGCTTGGTCGAAATGACAGGGTCGAGGCGCTGCGGGAGTTGTTTGCCCGGCCCTCGCTGATCGTGGAAAAGCATGGCAAGAACGGGCCGGTGGAGCTGGATCTGTCTCCTATGATCCGTTCTCTGTCCGTTTCATCCCAAAACGGCCGTGAAATAATGATCGAGGTCCTGGGCTGCGCGCAGAATCCCACGCTGAACCCTCTCCTGCTGGCTGCGGCCATCGAACGGTATCTGCCGGAATGCAGGCCGGATTTCGTCCAATGCCGCAGGATAGAAGTATATGATGCGGAGATGCAGGTGTTCCGATGAGCCCGACGGCGGGCTGGGGTGATCCTTCGCCGCCGTCAGTCGTCCCATGGAAAGAGGTGTCCGGATGTCAGCTTTTTTCGTGATCCTTGCGGTCATCGCCGCGGTCGTCGTTCTGAGCCTGATCCTGCTGCGTTCGTACAGGAACAACGACGAAGACTATTTTGGCAGCCCGGACCGGCCAGAGGGATGGAGCTATACCACGGAGGAAAAGATATCCGGCATCCGCGGCGAAGAACAAGCCTTTCGTATTATCTCCTCAGTCCTGCGCGAGGGAGACCGTTTGTTTTCAAATGTCTCCATTTCCTATGACGGGAAGCCCACAGAGCTCGATTTTGTCGTGGTAAACGCTTTTGGCGTCTTTATCCTGGAGGTAAAAAACTACAAGGGAATACTGTTCGGAGCGGAGGACGACTACGAATGGGAGAAATACAAAAAGACAGATACCGGGAATTCTTATGTGCGCCCGGTTAAAAATCCCATCAAGCAGGTTCGGCGCCAGATCTACCTCCTCGCGCACTATCTTGACTACTATGGGGTGCGCGTTTGGGTGAAGGGCTACGCGATCCTCCTCCAGGGGAACAGTCCCATTGAAAGTCCGTTTTTGCTGAAAAGCACGGAGGAGATCGACCATGCGATCCACACCGCCGACAGGACCAGGCTCAACGCAGCAACTGGCGCACAGATCGCAGATCTGCTGTCATAAAGCACGACCGCCGGGAACGAGTCCCGGCGGCCTTGCTTTATATCCGTAATAATTTGTTTACATGCCGTGCGCCCCTGAAAATCAGCGGTGGAACAGATTCTTGCTCTGGTACTTGGGGGTGCAGGTGACCCGCATGCCCAGGCGGTGATAAGTGGCGGCGTCCTGGGCGGAGAGGATCACGGTGGAGTGGACCTCGCAGTCCTTGAGCCGGGGCAGCTGGGCCAGGGCCAGGGCCGCGTTGGCGTCGGAGGAGGCGGAGATGGCCAGGGCGATCAGAATCTCATCGCTGTGGAGCCGGGGGTTCCGACTGCCCAGGCTGTCCACCTTCAGACTCTGGATCGGCTCGATGGCGCTGCGGGCAATCAGATGATAATGCCGGGGCAGTCTGCCCAGGGCCTTCAGAGCGTTCAGCAGGGCGGCGGCGGCAGGGCCCATCAGATCGGAGGTGCCCCCGAGGATCAGCTCCCCGTTGGGCAGATGGATGCAGACCGCGGGCTCCCCGGTCTCCTCCTCGGCCTGGGCGGCCCGGGCCACCACGGGACGGATGGCGTCGGTGATGCCGGCCTGCTTCATCAACAGCTCCAGCTTGTAGACGGTTTCGTCGCTGCAGGTGCCCCGGCGCTGGTCGCAGAGGGCGGCGTAATAGCGGCGGACAATCTCCTGCCGGGAGGCCTCGCAGACCACGTCGTCGTCCACGATGCAGTTGCCCACCATATTCACGCCCATATCCGTGGGGGATTTGTAGGGGCAGTTGCCCATGATCTTTTCGAAGATGGCCTGGAGCACCGGGAAGATCTCCACGTCCCGGTTGTAGTTCACCGTGGTCTCGCCGTAGGCTGCCAGGTGGAAGGGGTCGATCATATTCACGTCGTTGAGATCGGCGGTGGCGGCCTCATAGGCCAGGTTCACCGGATGCTTCAGCGGCAGATTCCAGATAGGGAAGGTTTCGAATTTGGCGTAGCCGGCAGTCTCGCCCCGCTCATAGTGGTGATAGAGCTGGCTCAGGCAGGTGGCCATTTTGCCGGAGCCGGGGCCCGGCGCCGTGACCACCACCAGGGGATGGGTGGTCTCGATGAAGTCGTTCCTGCCGTAGCCCTCGGAGGAGACGATGCGGGCAATGTTGTGGGGATAGCCCTCGATGGGATAGTGGGTGTAGACCTTGACCCCCAGATTCTCCAGCCGGCGGCGGAACACGTCCGCGGCGCTCTGGCCGGCGTACTGGGTGATGACCACGCTGCCCACATACAGGCCCTCGCCCCGGAAGGCGTCGATCAGCCGGAGCACGTCGTCGTCGTAAGTAATGCCCAGGTCTCCCCGGACCTTGTTCTGCTCAATGGCAGAGGCATTGATGGGGATCACGATCTCCGCGGAGTCCTTCAGCTCCAGCAGCATCCGGATCTTGCTGTCCGGCGCGAAGCCGGGCAGAACCCGGGAGGCATGGAAATCGTCAAAAAGCTTGCCGCCGAATTCCAGATACAGCTTGCCGCCGAACTGGTCGATCCGTTCCCGGATGCGGGCGGACTGGGTCTCCAGATACTTCTGATTGTCGAAACCAATGTGCTTGCTCATACAGATCCCCTCTCTCTTTTCAATTCATACCGGCATATTGTATCACGATTTATCCGGAAGGGCAAGATGTTGCGTGTGAATATTTTCTATGAATATCTGCACACAAAACACAAAGTTTTTTCGTCGGAAGTTCTTTACAAAACCGAGAGAACCGAGTATAATATTATGACGTTTTATTATTATAGATGTATCTTCCGACTGTCCCTTGTGAAGGAGGTTTTTATGCCCACGAGTTTTTTCCACCTGCACCCCGCCCAGACGTCCCGAAAGGATTCCACCTTAATGACCCGGGGTGACCCGAAAAAGGTTATCATTGCCTTTGCCCTTCCCATTTTTCTGAGTCAGCTGTTCCAGCAGCTCTACAGCATCGCCGACGCCTGGCTCGTAAGCACCTATCTGGGGGACGACGCCTTTGCGGCGGTTTCCTCCTCCGGCAACCTCATTCACCTGATGATCAGCTTCTTTGTTGGCGCCTCCATGGGCGCGGGCGTGGTCATCAGCCGGTACTTCGGCGCCCAGGATCAGGACCGAATGACCAAGGGCGTCCACACCAGCGTGCTGGTTTCCCTGGCCTGCGGCCTGGTGCTGACGGTTTCCGGCGTGGTGCTGGCCCCCTTTATCCCCGGCTGGATGAATCTGGACGCCGACGTCATTCCCGAAGCCGTCGCCTATCTGCGGTGGTATTTCGCCGGCTCCATGGCCCTGGTCATGTATAACACCTTCAAGGGCATTATGAACGCCGTGGGCGACAGCAAGCGGCCCCTGTACTATCTGATCGTCTCCTCTGTGCTGAACGTCTTTTTGGACTGGCTGTTCCTGGGGCCCATGGGTCTCGGCATCGAGTGGGCGGCCATCGCCACCACCATCTCCCAGATCGTCTCCACCGTGCTGTGTCTGATCCAGCTCTGCAAGAAGGACACCGTTTACGCCCTGCGCTGGAAGCTCCTGCGGGTGGACCGGGCGATCCTGAAGGAGATCCTCCACTACGGCATCCCCACCGGCATCCAGAACTCCGTGATCGGTCTGGCCAACGTAATGGTCCAGTCCCACATCAACACCTTCGAAAAGGTGGGCACCGCTGCCTGCGGCGCCTACGCCAAGATCCAGGGCTTTGCCTTCCTGCCCATCACCTCCTTCTCCATGTCCCTGACCACCTACATCGGCCAGAACCTGGGCGCCAAGGAGTACGACCGGGCCAAGGCCGGCGCCCGCTTCGGCATCTGGGCTTCCATGCTCCTGGCGGAGGTCATCGGCGTGGTTCTGTTCTTCTTTGCGGAGCCGCTGGTCCGGATCTTCATCAAGAATCCCGAATCCATCAAGATCGCCGTCCGGCAGAGCATGATCGAGTCCCTGTTCTTCTTCCTGCTGTCCTATTCCCACTGTCTGGCGGGCATCTTCCGGGGGGCCGGCAAGGCCTTCATCCCCATGTTCGTCATGCTGGGCATCTGGTGCGGGTTCCGCATTGCCTACATCACCGTGGCCATGAAAATCGACCACAACATCGACCTGCTGTTCTGGGCCTATCCCATCACCTGGATTCTGAGCTCCCTGATCTATCTGCTCTACTATCTCAAAACGGACTGGATCCACGGCTTCGAGCATCAGAAGGGCCGTGCAGACGGCAAGCCCCTCCCGGCAGGGGACTGATCATACAAACTTATCGGCCGTTATGCGGCAGGATCGGATAACGGCAATCACATTCGAGAGGTAATACTATGAAAATCGTTGTAGTCGGCTGCGGCAAAATCGGAGAAGCGATCCTGAACGCCCTCACCTTGGAGGGCCACGATCTGGTGGTTGTGGACAATCGGGACCATGTGATCTCCGAGATTGTCAACAAACACGATGTCATGTGCGTTTGTGGCAACGGTGTTGACCGGGAAACGCTCTCCGAGGCCGGTGTGGAATCTGCCGAGCTCTTTATCGCGGTGACCGGTTCCGATGAGCTCAATATGCTGAGCTGCCTGATTGCCAAGCGCATGGGCGCCCAGCACACCATCGCCCGGATCCGGAATCCTCAGTACAACGACAAGTCCCTGGGCTTCCTGCGGCAGCAGCTGGATATTTCCATGTCCATCAATCCGGAGCTGCTCACCGCCCAGGAGCTGTATCACATGCTGAAGCTTCCCTCCGCCGTCAAGGTGGAAACCTTCTCCCGCCGCAACTTTGAAATGATCGAGCTGCTTTTGAAGGAGGATTCCCCCTTCATCGGCGTTCCCCTCTACTCCCTCCGGGAACGGCACAGCGCCAAGTTCCTGGTCTGCGTGGTGCAGCGGAAGAACCAGGTCATCATCCCCGACGGCGGCTTCGTCCTGCAAAGCGGCGACCGGATCGGTCTCACCGCCAAGCCCTCGGAGATCCAGAAGCTGCTGAAATCCCTGGGTCTGGCAAAAAAGCAGGCCAAGCGGGTCATGCTCCTGGGCGGCAGCCGGATTGCCTTCTATCTGTCCAGAATGCTGATGTCCTCCGGCACCGACGTGAAGATCATCGATATGGACCGGGCCATGTGCCTGAAAATCAGCGAAATGCTCCCCGGCATCTCCACCATCTGCGGCGACGGCACCCACCAGGACCTGCTTCTGGAGGAGGGGCTGCTGGATCAGGACGCCTTCCTGTCTCTGACCGGCATGGACGAGGAGAACATCCTGGTTGCCTACTACGCCGCCACACAAAAGGTGCCCCGGGTCATCGCCAAGGTCAACCGGGACGAGATGGCCGCCATGGCCACCAGCATGGGTCTGGAAAGCATCATCTCCCCCAAGGACATTGTGGTGAACGTGGTGCTGCGGTATGCCCGGGCCCTCCAGGGCTCCATGGGCGTGGCCAGCATCGAGACCCTCT
This sequence comes from Oscillospiraceae bacterium, assembly GCA_902767915.1. Taxonomy (GTDB): domain Bacteria; phylum Bacillota; class Clostridia; order Oscillospirales; family Oscillospiraceae; genus JAFRPC01. The sequence continues at coordinate 15,200 of CACXJE010000020.1, forward strand.
ATCAGCTGATGGACGGCGGCGCGGAGGCCGTGGAGTTCTGCGTCAAGGAGGATTCCGCCCTGACCCGCACCCCGCTGAAATCCCTGCCCATTAAGAAAAACACTCTGATCGCCGGCATCATCCGGGATCGCAGCACCATCATCCCCGCCGGCGACGATATGATCCTGCCCGGGGACCGGGTGGTGGTCATTGCCGGTGAGCACAGGCTCAAGGAGCTCACCGATATTCTCAGATAGGCGGAGGTCCGGCAATGAATCGGAAAATGGTTTATTTTATGACCGGGCGGATCATTCTGATGGTGGGAGCCCTCATGTTCCTGCCCCTGGTGGTTTCCTTTATCTACCGGGACGGCGGAACCCTGTCGTTTCTGATCACCATCGGAAGCTGCGCCGCGGTGGGCCTGGGGCTGAGCCTGTCCTTCAAGCCCGACAGCCAGGTGATCTACGCCAAGGAGGGCTTTCTGATCACGGCCCTGACCTGGCTGACGGTGTCGGCCATCGGCGCCCTGCCCTTTGTAATCAGCGGTGAGATCCCCAATTTCATCGACGCCTTTTTTGAAACCGTCTCCGGCTTCACCACCACCGGCGCCTCCATTCTGACCAACGTGGAGGGCATGAGCCACTCCATGCTGTTCTGGCGGAGCTTTACCCACTGGATCGGCGGCATGGGCGTGCTGGTACTGATGGTGGCCGTGATGCCCAATCTCTCCGGCCGCACCATCCATGTGCTGCGGGCGGAAATGCCCGGCCCCACCATGGGCAAGCTGGTGCCCCGGCTGCGGGACACCGCCAAGATCCTCTACCTGCTCTACATCGTTCTGACCGCCCTGGAATTCGTCCTCCTGCTCTGCGGCGGGATGCCGATGTTTGACAGCGCCGTTCACGCCCTGGGCACCGCCGGCACCGGCGGCTTCGGCATCCGGGGTGATTCCATCGGCAGCTACAGCCCCTACCTGCAGTGGGTGATCGCGGTGTTTATGATGCTCTTCGGCATCAACTTCAACCTCTATTATCTGCTGGTCCTGCGGCGCTTCCGCTCCATCTTCCGCAGCGAGGAATTCTGGACCTATGTGATCGTGGTGCTGGCGGCCTCCGGGCTGATCTGCTGGAACATCTTCACCCGGATGCACTACGCCTTCCCCGACGCGGTGCGCCACGCCTTCTTCCAGGTCAACACCGTGGTCAGCACCACAGGCTTCTCCACCGTGGACTTCAACCTCTGGCCGGAGCTCTCCAAGACCATCCTGGTGCTGCTGATGTTCATGGGCGGCTGTGCCGGCTCCACCGCCGGCGGCCTCAAGGTCTCCCGCCTGGTGCTGCTGTTCAAGAACATCCGCCGGGAGCTGCGCCGGCTGCTGCACCCCCGCTCTGCGGCGGCGATCCGCTTTGAGGGAAAGGCCGTGGACAACTCCACCCTTTCCAGCGTCAACACCTATTTCGCCCTGTATATGGGCCTGCTGGCGGGCTTTGTCCTGATCGTCTCCTTCCAGCCCGGCTTCAACTTCCTCTCCAACTTCACCGCCGTGGTCTCCTGCTTCAACAACATCGGCCCCGGTCTGGATCTGGTTGGTCCCAGCGCGAACTTTGCCGGCTACGGAGGCTTCTTCAAGGTCGTGCTCTCCTTTGCCATGCTGTTCGGACGGCTGGAGATCTATCCCATGCTGATCTCCATGTCCCCCTCCACCTGGATCAAAAAATAAACCCGGCTCCGGGCGCTGCGCCGCACTGTCCCACGCCGGCCTGCATGAAGGGAGGTTCCCCTTTTGTATCAAAAATCCAAACCGAAGCGGAAGCTGCTCTGGCTCCTGCTGCTGCTCCTGTCTCTGCTGCTGGTGGCTGCCGGCGGTTTCCTGCTGTGGCGGCATTTCCATGAGGACGCCTTTGACCCAAAGGACTTCCACACCAAGTCCACCGAGGTGCAGCCGGAGACTCCCGGCACCGAGCCTCTGCCCACCGCGGAAACCGCCTCCGTCCCCGACACGGCGCCCGTCCCCACCGAGGAAGGCTCCACCGAGCCCGAGGAAACCGAGCCGCCTCTGCCCGACAATCCCATTGATTTCGACGGGCTGCAGGAGATCAATTCCGACGTCTACGCCTGGATCTATATCCCCATGGGGGACGAGAAGCTGGACATCGACCACCCGATCCTCCGGGCCAGATCCGGCGACGACGACAACTATTATCTCCACCACAACATCTACCGCAAATATCAGTTCAGCGGCTGCATCTACACCCAGCACTTGAACCACAAGGATTTCCAGGACCGGGTCACCGTGGTTTACGGGCACAATATGCTCAACGGCACCATGTTCACCAACCTGGTCTACTTCCTGAAAAACGATTTCTTCCAGGAGCATGACGTCTTCTATATCTACACGCCCGGTCACATTCTGACCTACCGGATCGCGGCCGCCATTCAGTTCGACGACCGGCATCTGCTCAACTGCTTCGATTTCGACGACGACGAGGTCTATCAGAACTGGATCGACAACTATATTCTGCATCCCAAATCCTACAACCGTGCCTATCGGGAGGACATCACCGTCACCACCGAGGACAAGCTGGTGATTCTGAGCACCTGTCTGGAGCACGGCAAATACCGTTTACTGGTACAGGGGGTATTGATTGATGACCAACCAACCAAGTGAAGACTCCCGCTCCGGAAAGTATCAGGGAAAATTCCTGAAGAACCCCGCGGCCGCTGCCGGAGCCGAAGACGGCGGCAAAAAAAGGAAGTCCCGCCGGGGACTTCTGGCGCTGCTGATCCTGCTGCTCTTTGCGGTACGGTTCGGCGCTGAAGCTGCCAAGGCCCTGACCATTGCGGACCGCTACGGCAACGGCGCCCGGATGCTGATCTACGGCGACGTCGCCCGGGTGGAGCTGGGCGACGCCATCCGCTCCAACGACGGAGAAAAGGTCATCCAGATCGTGGATGAGCTGCCGGAAAACATGGATCCGGAGGAAGATGTCATTGTCCGGCAGGACGAGGGCGCCACGCTGATCTATCACGGCCACACCTACCGTCTCAACCAGAACCTGGCCACCGTGCTGTTTCTGGGCGTGGACAAGCAGTTCACCGAGGAGGACAACCTCCCCGGCTCCGGCGGCCAGTCCGACGTGCTCCTGCTCATCGGCATCGACACCAAAACCGGCCGGGGCACCATTCTGAACATCAACCGGGACACCAAAGCCGAGGTGGACGAGTACACGGTGGGCGGCAGCTTCAACCGGACCGTGCTCGAGCAGATCACCCTGGCCTACGCCTACGGCGACGGCCATGAGAAAAGCTGCGAAAACACCATGACCACCGTCAGCCGCCTGCTCTACAGCCTGCCCATCAGCACCTATGTGGCGCTGGATATGGAGGGGGTGGACGCGGCCAACGAGGCCGTGGGCGGCGTGCGGGTCAAATCCCTGCTCAGCTTTGAGCAGAGGGACGGAACCACCGTCCATGAGGGCGACCTCATCACCCTCCACGGCTACAGCCTGAACCGCTATATCCGCAAGCGTTCCCAGGACGTGGACGCCAACGTCGCCAGAATGGACCGGCAGAAGCAGTTCGTCACAGAGTTCACCAAAACCGTAATCCGTCAGTCCAAGGGGGACCTCACCTTCCCGGTGGATCTGTTCTCCGCCCTGTCTCCCTATATGATCACGGACATGGAGCTCCCCGACGTCACCTTCCTCAGCTCCTGCTTCCTCCAGCACGGGGCCAATTTCAGCTTCCGCTCCATCGACGGCACCTACACCACCGACAGCGAGGGCCATTCCCTGTTCCTGCCCGACGAGGTCGATCTGTTTGAGGCCGTTCTGCAGGTGTTTTATGTTCAGGCGGACTGAGCCGGGGCCGAAGCCCGCCAAGGCCTGGCTGGGGATCCTCTGCGTACTGCTGGCTTCCCTGCCCTTCGGGGCCCTGACCGGTCTGATGGCCGGAGCAGGCGTTCTGGCAGGCCTGCCCTGTCTGGTCTGCGTGCCGCTGTGCGCCTATCTCTATGAGCGGATTCTGAAGGAGCCCGGCAGCCAGGCCGGCCTCTGGATCGCCGCCCTGCTGGGGCTCGCGGTCTGCCTGACGGGTCTGTGCGTCGCCTACGTCCGGTACCTGTATCAGATGGATCTGGAATACGGCTACAGCCTGGAGCAGGCGGTGGGGCTGCTGCCCTCCGCCATCTGGGATCCGGAAAAGCTCCCCCTGGTCAGGGAAAACCTGCTGTCTGTGTGCGCGGCCTTTCTGCTGGGGCTGTTTCTCGGCAGCCGGCTGCGCCGTCTGCGGCTGGACAAAAACGCATAATCCCAAAAGAATCCCCGTTCCTCCGACGTTCACAGCGTCGAGGGAACGGGGATTATTTCTTCAGCGTGCCGCCCGCAGCTCAGAGCTGCGCAGCTGCAGCTGCAGCCGATCCGCGATCAGTGCGATGAATTCGCTGTTGGTGGGCTTGCCCTTGGTGTTGGACACCGTGTAGCCGAAGAAGCGCTGCAGGGTATCCAGATCTCCCCGGTCCCAGGCCACCTCAATGGCGTGCCGGATGGCCCGCTCCACCCGGGAGGGGGTGGTGGAGAAGGTCTTCGCCACCTGGGGATAGAGCACCTTGGTGATGGCGTTGATGACCTCCATATCCCCCACGGCAATGATGATGGCCTCCCGCAGATATTGGTAGCCCTTGATGTGGGCCGGGACGCCGATCTCATGGATCACATTGGTGACCAGGGTTTCAATATCTCTGCCCTGGGTCTCCTGGCCGCCGCGGCCGATGCTCAGGATCTCCTCCATCCGGTCCAGGATCATCTGTCCGTCGCAGGGCTTGACCATCAGATACTCCACGCCGCAGTCGGCGGTCACGGAGGCAATGTAGGCTGTGGAGATGGCAGACAGCATCAGGGTTTTCGGCCGCTGCTCCTGGGGCAGCTCCTTCAGAACGCTGACCCCATCGCCCCGGGGCAGCATCAGATCCAGAATCAGGAAATCCGGCCGGGTCTGCCGCAGCAGCTCCGCGGCCCGGATCCCGTCGGTCGCCACACCTGCCACCTCATAGCCCCGCTCCCGGACCAACTCGGCAAGATGCTCGCAGAACGCCTCGCTGCCGTCCGCTATCAGGACCTTTACATATTTATCCATTTGTTTCCTCTCCTTAACAATCGTTGAATGATTTGCTCTGTCTGTCTCTCAGCACTCATAGACTACCATAAAAAAGCAGATTATTCAAGAGAGAATGTAACAAATAGGGTCATTTTTTGTCACCCAAATTCGACATTTTATAGATATAATTTGCATAAAAATGTCGACGCTTGTCGAAAACTGTCGAAAGACGGCGGTTCAGCCCAGCTCCAGCTCCGCCGCGCCAACCGGCCGGATTCTTCTGCGCTGACAGCTGCAGGCAGGCAGAAGGGTCTCCATCCGGGTCCGGAAGGACTCTGCCCGTTCCAGGGGCACATAGGCCTGGATCGTCCCGGCGAAGCCGCCGCCGTGGACCCGGCAGGCCCCCGCTCCCTCCAGGAGCTTTTCGCAGATCGCCAGGGTCAGGGCCATGGGCTGGGACGTGCTGCCGGTGGGATAGATATTCTGCAGATACCGCCAGGAGGAGAGGCCGGATTCCCGGACCAGGGACAGATAAGCGGCGAAATCCTCCTGCCGCAGGGCCTCCCGCATGGCCAGGACCCGACGGTTTTCGTCATAGACGTGGATGGCCCGGAGAATGGCCCGGTCGGAGCAGGTCTTCCGCAGCGCAGGCAGCCGCTCGTAGAAGGCAGCCTCCTCCACCTCCGACAGAGCGCCTTTGCCGAACTGCCCGCACAGGGCCTTCAGCTCCCCGGGGATGGCCGCGTATTCGTCGGTCAGATCCGCGTGATCCGCGCCGCAGTTGACAATGTACAGCGCATAGCCGAAGCGCTCCGGATCCAGCTCCAGCTTCTCGGCCAGGGGCTCCGCCGGATCCCGGAAATCCATATAGGTCACGCCGCCCATGGCGCTGGCAGCCTGGTCCAGCAGGCCGCAGGGCTTGCCAAAGTAGACGTTCTCCACCCATTGGCCCAGCTTGGCCAGCTCCAGGGGTGCAAGTCCGGTCTCAAAAATCTCATTGAAGATCTCCGCCAGCAGCACCTCCACCGAGGCCGAGGAGGACAGGCCGCCCCCGGGCAGCACCGTGGAGTCGGCAAAGATGTCCAGACCCCGGAGCCGGCATCGGGGCGCGAAGGCCGCGATCATGCCCGCCACCAGGGAGCCGGAGCTCTGGGGTGGGATCTCCCTGTTCTGTTCCGGATCCACCGAAAGCGCACAGGGGGCGAAGCCCTTGGAGTGGAAGCGGATCCGGTCGGTGCCGTTTTCGGCCACAGCCGCCGCGGTATCCACGTCCACGGCTGCCGCCAGGACCCGTCCGTTCTGGTGGTCCGTATGATTGCCCCCCAGCTCGCTTCTGCCGGGGGCGGTGAAGTACCGGATCTGCGCCGGCCCATAGCCCAGGTCGGTCAGGGCCTTGGTCAGCTGTTCATAGCGGATCCGGTCCGCCGGGGTCTGATAGATTTGCTCGTATGTGTATTTCATGGGAGTCACCCGCCTGTAAATTAGTAATAGTATTATAGCACAGATCTCCCCGGAAGGAAACTCTTTTTTCACCGTCTTTCCGTTCTGTTCCGCCGCAGGGCCGGCCCCAAAGCAGGACGGATTCCGGTGCTTTTTTGTGAATCCGGGGTTTGGTTGATTGACAGTCCGGGTTTTTCCGTATATAATAAAGAGAAAATCCCTTGCGTTTTCCCGGGGCCGGTTCCACGGCCGAACGCGGATACAGTACGCAATCCTGCCCGAACATCGGAGGAACCTCGCATGAGCTTCTTTTCCTGGTTTTTTCTGCTCTTCCTTGCAGGAGCGCTTCTCTTATATTATGTGATGCCCAAAAAGCTCCGCTGGCTGATTCTGCTGGCGGTCAGTCTCTGCTTCTATTATCTCGGAGGCTGGAGGGGCCTGCTCTACCTGCTCTTTACCGCTGCCACCACCTACGGCGCGGGCCTGCTCCTGGATCGGCTCAACGCCCGGGCCAAGGCGGACAAGACCCGGAAGGTCAAGGGGAAAAAGCAGCTGGTGCTGACTCTCTGCCTGCTTTTGAACTTCGGCCTGCTCTATGTGGTGAAATATTGGAATTTCACCGCCTCCGCCTTCGGGCGGCTGGGTGTGGAGCTGCCTGTCAGCTCCCTGCTCATGCCCCTGGGTCTGAGCTTCTATATGTTCCAGAGCGTGGGCTACACCGTGGACTGCTTCCGGGGCAAGTACCCGGCCCAGCGAAACCCGCTGAAATATCTGCTGTTTGTTTCCTTCTTCCCCCAGATGGTCCAGGGCCCCATCAGCCGCTATGACCAGCTGGCCCCCCAGCTCATGGAGCCCCATAGCTGGAACGCCGACAACGTCAAATACGGCCTCCAGCTGGTGCTGTGCGGCTATCTGAAGAAGCTGCTGATCGCAGATCGGGCCGCGGTGGTGGTTCAGGCGGTGTTCGGCCGCTCCGGCAGCTACGGCGGCGCAGTCTACGCCTTCTCCGTGCTGTTCTACTGCATCCAGCTCTACTGCGACTTCTCCGGCGGCATCGACATCACCCGGGGCGTGGCCCAGATGTTCGGCATCGACCTGGCGGAGAACTTCCGCAGACCCATCTTTGCCACGAGCCTGGCTGACTACTGGCGGCGCTGGCACATTACCCTGGGCACCTGGATGCGGGACTATGTGTTCTATCCCCTGGCCTTCTCCAAGCCTCTGGCGGCCCTGAGCCGCTGGACCCGGAAGCGCTTCGGCGGCAAGCTGGGCAAGGTGATCCCCACGGCCTGCGCCACCTTTGTGGTCTATCTGATCATCGGCATCTGGCACGGCGCCAACTTCCGCTACATCTTCTTCGGCCTCTACAACGGCGCGATCATGACCACCTCGGTTCTGATGGCGGCCCGCTTCTCGAAGTGGAAAAAGAAGCTGAAGCTCAACGACAAGCAGCCTCTGTTCCACGGCTTCCAGCTGGTGCGAACCATGCTGCTGGTTTTTGTGGGCCGTTACATCACCCGGGCCGCCCGGCTGAAGTACGCCCTCTATATGCTGAAAAAGACCGTGCTGCATCCCTGCCTGTACCAGATCAAGGGCGGCGTTCTGGGGAAGCTGGGTCTGACAGGCCTCGACTACGGCATTGTGGCGCTGGGCGTGGCGATCCTGCTCTTTTTGGAGTGGCGGCAGGAGCGGGGTGTGGAGATCCGGAAATCTCTGGAGCAGAAGAACGCCTTTATCCAATGGCTCTTCATCTTCCTGCCCCTGGCAGCCCTGCTGTATCACTTTGCCTTCAGCGGCAGCGCGGTGGACGTGAACCTGATCTACCAGCAATTCTGAGGAGGTCGCCCCATGAAACAAAAAAAACGTCTGTCCTCCGGGAAATGGCTGGTCCTGTTTCTGGTGACGGCCCTGCTGCTGGCCATGGCCGTTCCGGTGTTCAACATCCTCACCGATCCCTTCGGCGCCTTCGGAGATCCGCTGCTGCAGTGGTGGAGCTATGATATGACCCGGAATCCCAGGCTCTCCAAGATGACCTACCTGGAGCAGAACCACGACAAGTACGACTCCTATATCATCGGCTCCTCCGGCTCCAGCGCGATCCCGGTGGAAGGGCTGAACCGGCATCTGGACGCCAGCTTCTATAACTGCTTCTTCTACGGCACCGAGACCCAGACCTTTGAGGAGATGGCCGTTTACATTCTCAACACCTATCAGCCGAAAAATCTGGTGCTGAATCTGTCGCTGATGTCCGCGGTCGCCTACAGCAGCTCCGACAACAAGCTCACAAAGTATCAGTACTACAAGCTCAACGGCACGAATCCCCTGGTTTTTTACAGCCGGTATCTTTTTGTTTCCCCCCTGGAGGGGATCTCAAAGCTGCAGGAGAAGCACAGCGACGGCTATCTTCTGAAGGCCTACCGGGTGTTCCTTCCGGAGACCGGGGCCTACGACAAGAGCACCCGGGAGGTGGAGGGGATCCGGGAGCTGGAGGACTACGTTTCCAGGGAGGCCTATCGGATCTTCCGGGACTACCCGAAGCGAACCTATCAGATTCCGGCCCTGGCGGAAAGCATGGCGGCCGTGGCCCGGATCCGGGACCTGTGCGCCGAGAAGGGCACCCGTCTGATCGTCACCTGCCAGCCCACCTATGTGGACAATCTGGCCTTCTTCTCCCGGGAGGATCAGGCCCGGTTCTTTGACGCCCTGGCCCAGGTCACCGATTACTGGGATTTCACTCTGAGCTCTGTGAGCTATGACCCCCGGTACTTCTACGACGCCACCCATTTCCGCAACGCCGTGGGCGAGATGATGCTGGCCCGGATGTTCGACGATGACAGCATCTATGTGCCGGAGGGCTTCGGCCGCTACGTGGCCAGAGGCTCCACGCCGGGCGCGCCCGAGGCTGCACCCCTTCCGGAGACGGATTACACCGCCCGGGTGCCGATCCTGCGCTATCACCACCTGGTGGAGGCAGGCGAGGCGGGCGGGGCCACCATGACCGTGGGCGCCTTTGCCGACCAGATGGCCGCCCTCCATGCGGCGGGCTATACCCCCGTGGACATCTGGCAGATGCGGGACTATGTGGAGCAGGGGGCCGAGCTGCCGGAAAAGCCGATTCTGATCACCTTCGACGACGGCTACGAGAGCAACTACTCCCTGGCCTATCCGATTTTGAAGCAGTACGGCTTCAAGGCCACCATCTTTGCCATCGGCGTGTCCATCGGCAAGGACACCTATAAGGACACCGGCAAGCCGATCATCCCCCATTTTTCCCTGGAGCAGGCCGAAGAGATGACCGATTCCGGCCTGATCACCGTGGCCAGCCACGGCTATGACGTCCACCAGGCGGAGGGGCTGGATCCCGATCCCATCCGGCAGGGCGCCCTGCAGCGGGAGGGCGAGACCGAGACGGAATACGTGGAATACCTGACCAACGACGCTCTGCACATGCAGGCGCTGTTGGGAGAGGCCGGCAAGTTCTTCTCCTATCCCGAGGACAAGCACGATCTGCGGTGCCTGGTCATTCTGCATCGGGCCGGCGTCTTTGCCACCGTCAGCGGAAACGGCAGCCACACCCTTCTGATCCGGGGACTGCCCCAGTGCCTGTTTGATATGCCCCGCCAGCTCGTCACCGAAGACATGACCGGCGCGGAGCTGGTGGCGCTGCTGGAAGCCGACGGTCCCTGACAATCCCCGTTTCTTTTCAAATTACTTTTTTAGGAGGAACCCTTATGAGCAGTGAAACCTTTATCCAGTTGCTGGGCTACTTTTCCACCCTGCTGATCCTGATCTCCTTCCTGATGACCTCTGTGGTGAAGCTGCGCCTGCTGAACCTGGTGGGCTCCATCATTTTCGTGGTCTTCGCCTTCCTCACAAAGTCCTACCCCACGGCCATCATGAACATCGGCCTGTGCCTCATCAACATCTACTTCCTGATCCGGCTGGCCCGCACCAAGAGCCTGACCACCCTGCTGCCCATTGAGACAGACAACGCCTATCTCAAAACCTTCCAGTCCTTCTACAAGGATGACATCCGCACCTTCTTCCCGGATTTCGACCCGGAAAAGGGCCAGGGGGATGTGGCATATTTTGTCTATTATGACATGAACCCCGTGGGCCTCACCATGGGCACCAGAAAGCCCGATGGCACTCTGGATATCTCCATCGACTACACGATCCCCAAATACCGGGACACCTCTGTGGGCCGCTTCCTCTATCCCCGGCTGCTGGGAGAGGAGGGCTTCACGGCCCTGGAATTCCGCAACGCCTCCGAAAAACATGAAAAGTATCTGAACAAGGTCGGGTTCCGAAAGGAAGGCGACTGCTACCGTTTGACCAAGTGAGGCCGACCCATGAAATTACTTTATGCCGAAGATGAGCGCAGCCTCTCCGAGGCTGTGGTGGACGTACTGCAATACCACAAGTACATCGTGGACGCGGTTTACGACGGACAGGATGCCCTGGACTACGCCCAAAACGACCAATACGACGGGATCATTCTGGACGTGATGATGCCCCGGCTCTCCGGGCTGCAGGTATTGGAGCGGCTCCGGGCGGCCGGCTGCCGCACACCGGTGCTGCTGCTCACCGCCAAGGGTGAGGTGGAGGATCGGATCCAGGGTCTGGACGCCGGCGCCGACGATTACCTGGCAAAGCCCTTTGCCATGGGGGAGCTGCTGGCCCGGATCCGGGCCATGCTCCGGCGGCGGGAGGAATTCACCCCCGACGTGCTGCAGCTGGGCAATCTCCGGCTGGACCGGCAGAATTATTCCCTCTGTGTGGATCGGCAGCAGCTCGTTCTGCCCAAGCTGGAATTCCAGATGATGGAGCTGTTTCTGCTGAACAAGGGGATCTACCTGTCCACCCAGGACATTCTTGTGAAGGTCTGGGGCTATGACACCGAGGCCGACGTGGGAATCGTCTGGGTCTATATCTCCTATCTGCGAAAGAAGCTGTCCGCCCTTGGGGCCAACGTGGCCATCAAGGCCAAGCGGAACATCGGCTATACGCTGGAGCTGACAACATGATCAAGACGCTGAAAAAGAAGGTCATCTTTACCTCGATGATCGCCATCACGATCCTGCTGGTGGTGCTGCTGGGGGCCGTCAACGTCGTCAACGCCTGGTCCAACCACCAGGAGACGGAGAATCTGCTGGAGTTCCTGTCCCGGCTGGAGACCTCCGGCGATCGCCCCGACTGGATGCACGACGGCAGCGAGAACGGGCCCCCTCCCCTGCCCGAGGGGGAAACCCGGGACCCTGAGGAGGACCAGGCGCCTCCCATAGGAGAAAAACGGGATTCCTTTGACGGCGGGAAGGGCCGGGGCTTTATGGCGGAGCCCCTGACGGAAAACGACTGGCGGGCCGCGGTATATTTCACGGTCCGGGTCCGGGACGGTTCCGTCAGCGACGTGGACCTCACCCGCATCTCCTCGGTGTCCGAGGACGAGGCCCGGGCCTACGGCGAGCAGGCCCTTGCCAAGGGCGCTTCCGGCAGTCTGGACAGCTTTCGCTACACCACCGCCGAGGCCGAAGACGGCTCGAAGGTCATCGTCTTCCTGGAAAACTCCAGCCGCCGCAACGCGGTGCTGCGGGTGGCGGCTCTCTCCGCCCTGGCGGGAATCGCCGGCTGGGGGCTGATGCTGCTGCTGGTGGTGCTGCTGTCGAAAAAGGCCGTGGCGCCCATCGCCGCCAACATGGAGCGGCAGCGCCAGTTCGTCACGGACGCCGGCCACGAGCTCAAAACCCCGATCGCCATCATTCGGGCCAACACCGAGGCCATGGAGCTCATCAGCGGCAAGACAAAGTGGAGCAAAAACATCGCCGACCAGGTCACCCGTCTCAGCGATCTGACCCAAAATCTGCTGATGCTGGCCCGGGCCGACGGTGCACCCCGGGCCGGCAGCCTGGAGCCGGTGGACTTCACCGCCATCGTGGAGGACACGGCCCGGATGTTCCAGGAGCCTATGGCGCTGCGGGGGCTCGGGCTGGAGGCCCGCGTTGCCGGGAACTGCCTGCTCAAGGGAAACCGGGATCAGCTCTCCACGCTGGTTTCGATTCTGTTTGACAATGCGGTCAAATATGCCGCCGGGGACAGCACCCTTCTGCTCCGGCTGGAGCAGGAGGAGAAAAAGCTCCTTCTGCAGCTGGAAAACGACTGTGACCGGCTGCCGGACTGTCCTCCGGACCAGCTCTTTGACCGGTTCTACCGGGGCGACGCCGCCCGGACCCAGACCTCCGGCGGCTTCGGCATCGGCCTTTCCGCGGCCCGGGTCATCGTCCAACAGCACCGTGGCAGGATCACCGCCGCCTATCAGGGGCAGCATCGGATCGTCTTCACCGTGACGCTGCCGGTATAAAACAGCCGCATACAGCCGTCTTCGGGCGGGCCCCCGCAAGGGGGGCTCTGACCGGGGACGGCTGTCTTTTTTTGTTCAGAGCCGGCCTTTCTAAGTTTCATTTAAGGTTCCGTATTGTATAATTTATGGTATCCTACGGAAAGAAGGTCTGTTTTTATGCGCAAATTCCGAAGCCTTGCCGCCTGGGCCCTGGCACTCTGTCTGTTGATCGGACTGCTGCCCCTGTCGGCCGCTCCCGTCTCGGCGGAAACCACCGAGACCTGTACTCTGGAACTCACCGGCAATACCGGCGCCTATGTGCACCAGGCGCTGAACAAATACGGCATGGTCACGACCGGCGCTGTGGGCGTCGCCCGGCTCACCGTGGAGGGCAGCCAGGGCTATCAGGTCTATGACATCCCCATCGGCTACACCACCTTTGTCTTCGACGGAGACACTCTCACGGTCATAGAGGGCAGCGACCTGAACTACCAGGTCACCGGCGTCAACGCCGCTGCAGAGGAATACGTTGTGGGCGACCCCAACTATCCCCTGCCCGAGGTGATCGACGCCAACGGCAGCAAGGTCTATGCGAACACCGACACCTATAAGCTGCTGGTGAACATCGCCAATCCCGGCGGCACCTACGTCTTCACCGGCACCGGCACCGACGGCGCCATTGCCGTCAAGAAGGCCGCCACCGATCCCGCGGTCCTGCTGCTGGCGGGCCTGGATCTGACCTCCTCCTTCACGGCGCCCATCACCGTTAAGAAGGAGAGCACCACCACCGCCACCATCACCGCGCTGGCGGGCTGGACCAACACCCTCACCGACAACCCCTTCAACAACGCCGACAATTACGGTGATCCCACCACCGACGGCGGCGACGGCACCAACGTCGAATACGCCGAATCCGCTGTCATCAAGGGCAAGTCCTACTCCAACCTGACCCTGAACGGCGAAGGCACTCTGAACCTGGTCTGCAGCACGAAAAATGCCCTCAAGGTGGGCGAGTACGGCGCGCTGACCATCGACGGTCTGACGCTGAACGTCACCTCCGCCAAGAACGGCATCTCCAGCGACAACACCCTGGTGATCAACGGCGGCAGCATCAACGTCACCACCTCCTCCGGCGACTGCATCCGCACCGACCCCGACGCGGTGGACGCCACCGCCGGCTGCGCGGCAGACATCGTCATCAACGGCGGCACCTTCCACCTGCAGTCCGCCAGCGACGGCATCCAGTCCGCCCAGAACCTGACCATCAACGGCGGCGACTTCACCATCCAGGCCGGCGCCGGCTACAACGACAGCAGCTTCGACAAGGACACCATGAGCTGCAAGGGCATCAAGGGCACCAACCCCTCCGAGGATGAAACCGTGGAGGGCACCAACGTGGTGACCATCAACGGCGGCACCTTCCACCTGAACACCGCCGACGACGCCATCCATTCCGACGGCTATATCCGCATCTACGGCGGTGCGTTCGACATCTACACCGGCGACGACGGCGTCCACGCCGACCTGGAGGCCATCTTCGGCGCAGAAAACGCCGCGGACTGCAGGATCCACCTGACTGTCAACAACAGCTATGAGGGTCTGGAATCCAAGAACGTGTACTTCAACTCCGGCTGCTACAGCGTCAAGGCCTCCGACGACGGCATCAACGCCGCCGGCGGCAGCTCCAACGGCACCGACCCCGGCGGCGGTGGGGATCCCTGGAATCCCGGCGGAGGCGGCAGCAGCACCGGCGACTACTCCCTGAACATCAAGGGCGGCATGGTCAACGTCAACTGTGACGGCGACGGCCTGGACTCCAACGGCGCGCTGAACATCACCGGCGGCTATTCCATCGTCTGGGCCCAGTCCCCCAACGGCGACAACTCCCCCCTGGACTGTGACGGCACCATGACCGTCAAGGGCGGCACCGTCTTCGGCGGCGGCACCAACCCCATGAACGAGAATCCCAGCACCTCCACCAGCCAGCCCTACGTCAAGTACGGCGGCTCCTCCGGCGGCGGCTGGGGCGGCGGCAGCAGCTCCACCATCACCTCCGGCAAGACCGTAGTGGTCAAGAACGCCTCCAGCCAGACCGTCTTCAGCATCGTCGCCCCCAAGAACATCAACTACGCCATCTACTCCGATCCCAGCATGACCACCAGCACCGGCTGGTCCATTACCTCCGACAGCTCCACCCCCACCTGCACCGGCTTCTGGGCCGACCACAGCTACGGCGCCTACGTCCAGACCCAGGCCCCCACCTGCACGGTTCCCGGCGTCAGCACCGCCACCTGCTCGGTCTGCGGCGACACCGTAACCCAGGAGATCGCCCCCACGGGCCACAGCTGGAGCTTTGTCACGGTGGCCCCCACCGAAACTCTGGAGGGCTATGACCTCTATACCTGTGCCGTCTGCGGCGGCCAGTACCGTACCAACTTTGTGGATCCGCTTAACGGGCCCAATCCCTGCATGAACGGCCATACCTGGGATGCCGGCGTTGTCACCACCCAGCCCACCTGTGTGGAGCCCGGCGTCACCACCTACACCTGCACCGTCTGCGGCGAGACCAATACCGTGGCCTCTCCCTCCGCCCTGGGCCATGACTTTGACGATACCACCGGCATCTGCAGCCGCTGCGGCACCGAGGCCTTCAAGGCCACCTTCGTCTGTCCCGAGGGCGTGACGGTCACCGCCTATCCCTCCCAGGATCTGACCACCGGCGGCGTGGAGAACGCCTCCACCGCCTTTGTCCGCTCCTCGGAAGGCATCATCGACGTCTCCGGCAGCGGCCAGCTGAACTTCATTGTGAATCTGCCCACGGGCTACGGCGTAGAGAGCATTGCCGTCACACCGGAAGGCTCCTATAACGCCATCAAGTACCCCTCCGACATCGGCACTGCCAACGCCTACCGGATCACCAAGGTCAATCAGGACGTGACCGTGACCATCAACGCCGCGGAGGGCGTCTGCAATCACGAATTTGATGAAAACGGCTTCTGCATCCACTGCGGCATCGAGGCCCCCAAGGCCGTCTTCACCTGCGGCGCCGGCGCCTCCGTCACCGCCTATCCCACCCAGGACGTTACCACCGGCGGTACGCCGAATGCCACCGTTGCCCTGGCCCGCAACAGCAGCACCGGTGAGGTGACGCTCAGCGGCAGCGGTCAGGTAAACTTTGTGGTGGTGCTGGAGAACGGCTATGCGATCGAGAGCGTCACCGCCGAACCCGCCACCGCCTACAATAAACTCAACAACCCCGCGGAGAACACCTATCGGCTGACCAAGGTCAGCGGCACCGTCAACGTCACCGTGAATACCGTCTATACCGGCCCTGCCGGCTATACGGTCCACTTCTCTGTCCCCGCCGGCGTGACAAGGCCTGCGGATATGATCTCCGTCCCCGGCACCGGCATCACCCTGCCCACCGCCGAGGCCCCCGAGGGCTACACCTTCCTGGGCTGGGTCACCGAAACCTATGACAACACGGAGACCATGCCCGCCACAATCCTCACCGGCAGCTATGAGGCCGAGGCCGAGATCACCCTGAAAGCCCTGTACACCTACACCGAGGGCGGCACCGGTGTGACGGCCTATGAGCTGGTCACCGCCGCTCCCGCGGATTGGACCGGCAACTACGTCATTACCTACGGCACCGATACCAATATGTACTTGATGAAGGGCGTAACCGTCAGCTCCAACGGCGCTTCCATCGAGTCCAGCGCCAACGCCGCCGCCTACACGGCCGCCGGTGTGAGCCTGGACGGCACCACCCTGACCGGCGTGGCCAACGACTACGTCTTCGCCATTGCCAAGCAGGGCAGCTACTATTCCATCCAAAATGTGGCCACCGGCACCTATGTGGGTGAGGTCAGCTCCAACGGCTATCTGGGCGGCTACACCACCTACAACTCCACCACCTGCGACTGGACCCCCGGCACGCTGACCGGCGCCAGCAGCATGGCCTTTGCCCACTATACCTCCAGCTCCAACTACTATCCCTACGTGGGCTTCGCTCCCAACTATCAGTACTTCTGGTCCGCCAGCTCCAGCAACACCACCAGAACCTCCATCCGTTTCTGGCAGGAAACCCAGGCCGGCACCACCTATTACACCACCGTCATCGGCGATGAGCATGTGCATACCCCCGCAGAGCCCGTGATCGAAAACAACGTGGAGCCCACCTGCACCGAGGCCGGCCACTATGATTCCGTGGTCTACTGCGCCGAGTGCGGCGAGGAGATCTCCCGCGAGACCGTCACCGTTCCCGCCACCGGCCATGCCTACGGCGCCCCCGAATGGACCTGGAGCGCGGACAACACCGCCGCCACCGCCAAGTTCACCTGCGCCAACTGCGGCGACGTCCAGACCCTGGAGGCTGTCATCACCGAGACCGTGCTCACCGAGGCCAAGCCTCACATGGCCGGTGAGAAGAAGCTGACCGCCACGGTCACCTTCAACGAGACCGCATACACCGACGAGAAGACCGTGGAAATCGAAGCCCTGCCCTGTCCCTGCGCCG
>CACXJE010000021.1 GCA_902767915.1 Oscillospiraceae bacterium
AACAGCTCCACCAGCATGGCGCTGCAGCCGATCACCACCAGCAGGCAGCCGGTGATCAGCAGCCGGCGGCGCTTGACGTAGCGGAACAGGGCCACGCTGGCCGTGACGATGGCGCCGGCGATCATCACCACCGGGAAGGCAAAGGGCAGGAACCAATTGCCGCCGTTGTACAGGCAGATATAGAGCAGATAGCCGCAGGTCAGGGCGAAGAACAGGGGCACGAAGATCATCGGATAGCTCCGCTCGAACCAGAAGGGGAAGATCATGGTAAAATAGACCAGGGCGCAGCCCAGCATCACGTAGCCGGACCAGTAGACGCCCCCCAGCTGGGTCAGGCAGAGGATCAGCGCCGACAGGCAGACCGCCGCCAGCAGCACGGTCAAAAACGCCAGCACCGGGTAACGCTTGCTCTTGGGCGGCAGGGGGTAGCGGTTGGAAAAGTTCGCCTCTGCCCGCTCCGGGACCTCCGGGTTCCAGACAGGCGTCCGGCAGAGGGGACAGTCCGTCACGCCCTCCTGCAGACGAACGCCGCATTTGACACAGTACATTTTTTCAACTCCTTTGCCCGGGGATTGGGGGAGAATTGCTTTCGATGGAGACAGGGAGCCCCAGCTCCACCAGGCGGGAGAAGAATCTCCGTTCCAGCTCGCTCTCCCGGATATTGCGGATCATATTGATGCAGGTGGTCTCCCCGTAGGTGACCAGGGAGCAGTTGTTGGGATAGCTGCGCTGGGTGCCGATGATGAACTCCAGCCGCTCCACCTGCGCCCCCATCTCCGCCGGCAGACGGACCTGCCCCAGGTTGGACAGGTTGATGCAGCCCTTGCTCTCGCCCCGCAGTCCGTAAATCGTCCGCATGACCACATTCTTCACCGGCAGGGGCACCAGCCGGATCAGGGGGATCTGCTGGGGGGTGACGTTGGCGGCGATCCGGCCGGACATCTGCTGGGGCGTGGCCTCAGCGGTCAGCTGGGCCGCCATGATCTTGCAGAGCTCCCGCAGCTCGTAGTCTCCCATCCGGGGATCCACCCCGGGATTCAGGGTCAGAACGAAATTCCGCAGGGTCCGGCTGCCGTAGAGCCGCCGCAGATTCACCGGGATCGTGACCTTCACGGGCTTTCGGCGGCCGGGCCGGGTGGTCTCCGCCTGGAGGTTCAGGATGGACTCCTCCATCACCGCCGCCAGGAACACCGTCACCGTGGCCCCGTAGGCATGGGCCGTTTCCACCAGCTTTCCGGTGGGCACCAGGCCCGTCACCAGGTGCATAAAGTTCGGATCATAGGTGCCCTTCAGCCGCAGGGCATAGGGCTCCTTGTCTTTGAGGATATATTTGTTGGCGTTTTTCGGGAAGCTGTCCTCCAGCTCCTCGGGTCTCGGGGCCTCCCGCCAGTCCAGAACCCCCTCCTCCGCCGGGATCTCCCGGCCGGTGCGGAGGCTCAGATACCGGGCCGTCAGGGTTTTCAGATAGATCATGCCTCCGGTGCCGTCGGTGAGAGAGTGGAAGAACTCCACGGCAATCCGGTTGCGGAAGTACATCACCCGCAGGCAGCAGGTGTGCAGCTCCTTCTCCTGCATCAGCGTCAGGGGGTAGGCATAATCCTCCCGGACCTTGGGCGGCTCGGAGAGCTCCTCCAGATAGTACCAGAAGAAGCCGGTCCGCAGCCGCACGTACATGGAGGGAAAGCGGGGCATCAGCTCCGCCGTCGCCTGCTGCAGCAGAGCCGGATCCACAGGCTCCTTCAGCGTGGCGGAGACCCGGAACACGTTGACCCAGCGGCGACGCCGGATCGCGGGAAAGATCAGCGCGGCGTTATCCAGCCGCATCCATTGTTTGCTCATACTTTACTCAGGTATCCAGATGGACGTTCAGGTGGGGATAGGTCATCTCCACGCCGGCGGCCCGGAATTCCTCCCAGACGCAGCGGCGCAGCTTGTACCGGGTGTCAATATACCGGGAGGACGGGATCCAGAGGCAGACGTGGTAGCTGATGGCGGAATCGCCGAAGTCCTGGAATTCCACGATCTGCTCCATTCCCTCCAGGGGATCACAGCGCAGCAGGGCCTTTTTCAGAGCCTCCATCACCCGGTTCGGGTCGGAGGTATAGGAGGCGCCCACCACCAGCTCCAGACGGCGTTTCCCCAGATCGGTGTAGTTTTCAACGGTGGCAGTGGTCATTTTCGCGTTGGGCACCAGCACGCTGCGGTTGTCCATGGTGTGGTACCGGGTGTAGATGATGCCGATCTCGTCGATGGTGCCCTCTTCTTCCTCAATGCGGACATAGTCCCCCTTCTTAAAGGGCTTTGCCCCCATCAGCATAACGCCGCCCGCCACATTGGACAGGACGTTCTGGACGGCCAGAGAGATCGCCAGCGTGACGACGCTCAGCAGGGCCACCAGGGACGTTATGTCGATGCCCAGGTAGCTGATTACGGAGAGCAGCAGGGCAAAATACAGCACCACCCGCAAGACGGTCTTGAGAAAGCTGTGCAGACTGCCATCCAGCTTCGTCTTGCGCAGACCGCGGTCCAGAAACCGCATCAGAATCTTGATAACCACGATCCCGGCTGCCAGCATGGCCAGGGCCAGAACCAGGGTTTTCCAGGGCAGGGCCTTGAGGGTCTTGGTCAGATCGGTTATTTCGGAAATAAAGTCCAGGATCAGCAATGCTGTCACCTCGTTTCAGATAGTCCCGTCAGCGCCGGAAATCCGGACTCATTCGGCAAGGGCCTTGTACAGGAAGGTCACGATCTGCTCCCGGGTGCAGGTCTTCCGGGGCGAGAAGGCAGTATCGGAGGTGCCGCCGGTGACGCCCTTCTCCACGGCCCAGAGCACCGCGTTATAGTAGTATTTGCCCGGATCCACATCGGCAAAGTGATTTTCCGAGCTCTCAGGGGCGGGCCGTCCGGCAGCCACCCAGAGGAACATCACCACGTCTGCCCGGTTGCAGGTCTTGCCCACGCCGAAGGTGCCGTCATTCATGCCGGAGGTGATGCCCTTTTCCCTGGCCCACAGCACGGCCTTGTAGTAATACTTGTTGGCCTTGACGTCCGGGAAGGGATTCTCGGTCAGGGTGGGCTCCGGGGCTCCGTAGGCCTTCCACAGGAAGGTCACAATCTGCTCCCGGGTGCAGGGACTCTTGACGCCGAAGGTGGTTTCGGTCTTGCCGGAGGTGATCTGAGGCTCATGGTAGAGGGCCCAGAGCACCGCGTTGTAGTAATACTTGCCCTCCTTCACATCCGTGAAGGGGTTCACCTGCACCGGAGGCTCCTCCGTGGGCAGCTTATAGAGATTGAAGCAGTAGATTGCCGTGTCCCTGACGCCATAGGTGGTGAAGGCGCCGTTGTAGAATTCCAGGGCCTGGTTGTGATTGCCGTTGTAATTGGCGCCCACGTTCATCACATGGAACCCGCCGGTGACGGGATCCAGATACCACGCAGAGAGGTCGGAGGGCGTCTCCGCCCAGCCCAGGCCGTTGCCGGTGGGGGCGGAGGTCAGGTAGCCGCTTTCACTTTGCAGCGTAAAGTTCTTCTGTTCCTGATCCACATACTGAAGGGTAAAGATCGCGGCGGCCTCGGAGGTGCCGATCTGGCTGCCGGAGCGGACGGCGCTCACGGGGGAAAGCTTATTGCCGGTGGGGGCAAGCCCAATGACGGCGCCCTCAGAATCCAGGTAGAGGAGCACCCGGTCACCGTCAGCAGGCGCGTCGGTATAGTCAGCGATCACATCGCCGGAGATGGGCGGCTCCTCGCCGGGATCGCCGGAATAGTCCAGCTTCCAGGTCCAGGTGAAGGCCTCGGTGGAAATCTCACCCTTGTCCCGGATGTACTCCAGCAGGACCTCCTGGACGTTGCCGCCGGCCAGGTCGTCGTTCTGGTTCCAGACAGAGTCCGTGGTGGTGTAGTTGCCGAAGCCGCAGCCCGGGTTGCCCAGGTGATAGGAGTTGCAGGCCACCACGTAGGTCTTGTCCAGGGCAAAGGCCCGGCCGTTGGAGAAGCCGTCGATGATCACGCGGCTGCCCTCGGGCTGATACATATCATAGGTGAAGTTCAGACCGCCGAAAACCGGGTTCGTGAAGTTCTCACCGATGGCGGAGTAGACCACCTCTCCGTTCCGCACCGTGGCCTTGAGGCGGGTGGAGGCGTTCTGCTCCAGAATGTCCTTGATCTGCTGACCCGTCAGAGGCAGCAGGTAGAGCACGTTATTGTCATACTTATACATCTGGACGATGGTCTTCATGGTGATGACGCCGGGCCTGACATAATAGTTGTTGTTGGTCACCGCGGAGGTGGAGGACATATCCACGTCGATATGGTCCAGGCCGGTGGCAGCGTAGAGGGCCGCCTGTTTCTCCGGGGTATCATACTTTTGGGCCATGTACTTGGTGCCGTAGTCGATCTGGGCGCCGTTGATCAGGTCCATGGTATCGGTCTGCTGCAGGTAGTAGTTGGAGGAGGTGTCCCAGGTGCCCACGGCGGTGCCGGCGGTCTGGTTCACATACTCCACGGCCATATCGGCGTAGGGCTGAAGCTTTGTCTTCAGGGCGGTATCCACCGCAAAGGCCGAAAGGTTGAGGTTGCGGGTATCCTTCACCGTATACTGCAGGCTGCCGTCGGCGTCCTCGGAGAAGGTGAAGACAGACTGGGTCAGCTGCTGACCGCCGCCGTTCACCACCAGCACGTCCTTGCCGTTCTTATCCTTCAGATAGGTGTTGGAGTAGGCCGAGGAGTGGTCGTGGCCGGCGATGACCATATCAATGCCCTCGCACTCGGCCACCATACGGGTCACCTGACCCTCGGTGTTCTGGCCGAAGACCAGCTCCCCGGCGGCGGAGCCGGTGCCGGAATGGTAGGAGACAATGATGAACTCACAGCCCTCGGCCCGCATCTGCGGAATATAGCGCTGGGCCTCCCAGGCCATGGAGAGCTGGGTGTTGTCCGGATGGGCAAAGACGATGCCCGGATAGTTGTCGGGCACGTCCCAGCGGGAGCAGTCGGTGTTCTCGAAGCCCAGAACGCCGATCTTATGGATCTCGCCGTTCAGCCGGAAGGTCTTGATCAGATAGGGCGTGAAGACGTTCTCGCCCCGGGCATGGACGCCGTCGCTGCCGTCGTAGTAGAGGTTGGCGGTGATGACGGGCACGTTCCGCTCCTCCAGATAGGCATAGATGCCGCCCATGGTGGTCCAGGGATAGTTGAACTCATGGTTGCCCAGCACGGAAACGTCATAGCCGATCTCAGCCAGGCACAGGGCCATGGCCGCGGGCAGATCGCTCTCGCCGGAGGTGATCTTGCCCAGCTGTACCACGGAAACCGGCGTGCCCTGGTAGAGGTCGCCGTTGTCGATCACCAGCAGGTTCTCGCCGTAGCTCTGGCGATACTGGCTGACGGCGGTGGACACCCGAAGCATGTTGTTGGTTTCATTGCCGTCGGTCAGGACGTTCACGTCCCAGCACTTGCCGTGCATATCCGTGGTGGAAAGAATTGCGAAATCCACTGTGTCCGTCTGCTCGGCGGCAGCCGCTGCGGCGGGCAGCACGCCCAGCAGCAGCACAAGCGCAAGCAGCATAGCAATTGCCTGTTTCATTGTTTGCTCTCCTTTGTTCCCGGGTTGTAAAATCATACCTTCCTATTATACTCGATTTCGGCGGCTTTGGCAATGGGGAATTCGCAATTGCCGGGGTCTATCCCGCCGGAGTGCGGCATAGGCTTTTCCGAAGGAGGGATCCTGCATGCCATGCTGCAGATTTACGGATTACCAATGCAGAGAGGTCATCAACGTCTGTGACGGCAGCCGCCTGGGCTGCGTCTGTGATCTGGAGGTGGATTTGCCGGAGGGACGGATCTGCGCGATCTTTGTGCCGGGGCCCGGCCGGCTCTACGGTCTGCTGGGCCACGACGGCTACTACCGCATCCCCTGGACCTGCATCAAGCGGATCGGCAATGACATTATCCTGGTGGAGACGGACCTGTCCGCCTGCCGGGTCGGAAAGCTCCGGTCAAAGCCGGGAAAATGAAAAACGAAGCGCCCGAGGGCGCTTCGTTTTTCATTTGTCGGAGAGCTCCGACGCGGCCCGGAATCAGCCGGTGGTGTAGTAGGTGGTGGAGGTGCCGCCGGTGGAGACCTCTTTCCAGAAGTACAGGCCGGTGGGAGCGGAGGAGTTCACCATGAAGTACTTGCTGCTGGAGAAGCTCAGGTAGGGATAACGGCTGCTGCCGGTATTCTTGGCGGTCACGCTGTAATCGCTCATGCTCAGGGTCCAGCGGCCGTAGCTGGAGGAGTAGGAGGTCTGGCTGTAGAGGTAGTTGCTCTTGTTGCTCAGATAGGTGCCAGCGGAGGCGCTCTTGATGGTGTAGTAGGAGCCGGTGGCGGCAATGTTCCAGACGTAGGCGCTGGTGACGCCGGTCAGGTACTCGCCGTTGTCGTCGCTGGTGTACTCCATGCCTGCCGTGCTGTACAGGACGGCGCCGCCGGCGGAGGTGGACTCATACTTGGTGTTGCCGGACAGACCCTTGAGGGCGTAGAGGCTGCTCAGGGAGGTGCCGTAGGTGATGACGTAATTGCCGCTCCAGTCGGTGGGGGCGGTGCCCATCAGCTGATAGGAGGTGCCGGTGCCGCCGGTGGTGGCAGTGTAGGAGTACAGGGCGTAGAGGGTGACGCTGCCGTTGACCGTAACCGTGCCGGTGTAGGTGGTGGGCTGCGTGGTGGCGTCACTCACGGTGGAGGTGACCCAGCCCAGGAAGGTGTATCCGGAGGGAGCGCCGGCAGTGGGCAGGGTGATGGAGCCGCCGGCAGCCACGGTCTGGCTGGAGGGCTTGGTCACGCCGGAGGGCACGGAGTAGGTCACGGTGTAGTAGGTGGTGTCGTCGATGGGATCGGTATAATCGCCCACGTAGCTGTAGCCGCAGACGGTGCAGGTGTAGGTGGTGTAGCCCTGGCTGGTGGTGGTCGGGGCAGTCACGACGGAGCTGTAGGTGCAGTTGGCAGTCTCCTTATCGCCGCAGGAGCAGGTCCGGCTGTGGGTGCCGTTGTTGTTGGAGGTCCAGGCGCCGTAGCTGTGGGTGTGGGTGGTGGTGGAGGGGCTGGTGGTATAGTAGGTGGTGCCGCCGGAGGTGGCCTTCCAGAAGTACAGGCCGGTGGGGACAGAGGAGCCCATCATGAAATACTTGCTGCTGGAGAAGCTCAGATAGGGATAGCTGCTGGAGGCAGTATTCTTGGCGGTGACGTTGCCGCTGCTGCAGGACAGAGTCCAGCGGCAGTAGCTGGTGGAGTAAGAGGAGCGGCTGTAGAGGTAGGAGTTATAGCTGCCCAGGTAGGCGCCGGTGGAGGCGTTCTGCAGCTTGAAGTAGGAGCCGTCCGCGGTGGCCTTCCAGACGTAGGCGCTGGTGACGCCGGAGAGGACGCCGTCGGCATAGCTGGCGCCGGAGCTGGACAGCAGCACAGAGCCGCCGGCGGAGGTGGATTCATACTTGGTGTTGCCGGACAGGCCCTTCAGCAGATAGAGGCTGGAGGTGGAGGTACCGTAGGTGATGACGTAGTTGCCGGCCCAGGTAGAGGGAGCGGCATCCAGCAGCTCATAGACGGTGGCGCCGCCGGTGCCCTCGGTCTTGGTGTAGACCGCGTAGAGGGTGACGTTGCCGCTGGGCGTGTAGGAGCCGCTCAGGATGGTGGGACGGGTGGTGGTCTCGGACACGGTGTTGGCGCACCAGCCGGCGAAGGTGTAGCCGCTCACCGCGGTGGCGGTGCTGGGCAGGGTCACGGACTCGCCGGAGTAGCAGGACAGGGTGCTGTAGGTGGAGCCGTTGGCCTTCAGGGTCACGGTGTACTGGGTCTTGGCGGCGAAGTTGATGCGCACGGTGCAGTTGGAGGACGGGGTCACGGTGAAGACGTTGCCGTTCTGGCTGACGGTGGCGGTGCCGCTGGTGACGGTGTAGGAGGCGGCGTAGTAGCCGGTCTTGGGAGAGGCGGTGATGGTGTTGCCGCTGACGGAAACGGTGCCGTAGGAGGTATTGTTGGAGGTGGCGGTCACGGTGTAGGAGGTGGTGCTGCCGCCGAAGAGGCTCCAGGTGGAGTAGACGGTCTGGACGGCGTCCACGTTGCCGTGGCCGGGGTAAGTATCCTCAGAGGAAACGCAGATGGGGAAGGCGACGTGGTTGGCCACGCACTGGGACTGGCTGTAGGAGCTGTAGGCGGGGTCCCACTTGCCCAGGGAGGACTTGGCCTTGGAAACGGCGGTCTTGAAGTTGTCGCCGTCCTTGACGTAGCCCAGGATGGACTCCATGTACTGACGCTCGCCCTTGAAGGAAACGGACTGGGAGTAGCCCCAGACGGTCTCAACGCCCTTCTGGCGCAGGCCCTTGAACATGCCGTCGGTGGCCATGCCCAGGCAGATGCCCATGTAAACCAGGGAGTTGGGTGCGTTCTTGGTCATGTGGTTGGCGATGCAGGTGCCGGAGACGTAGGCGTAGCCGGAGCCCTTCATGCACTCGTAGTAGGTGCCGTAGGGGCCGCTCTTGGCCTGGGTATCGGCGGAGGTGACGCCGCTGTTGGTGGTCAGGCAGAGGTAGGAGCAGTTGGCGCGGGAGGTGTAGTCGCCGTTGGAGCCGGAGTAGTCGGTGGTGCCGTGGGAGTCGAAGATGACCAGGCCGCACTCCTCGATGGTCTTGGCGATGTTGTCGACGGTGGCGTTGGTCATGGAGTAGCGCATGCCGCTGCCGCCGGTGGCGCCGTAGAGATTCTGCCACATGGTCTTATAGTAGGGGGAATAGCTGGTGAAGGAGCTGTCAGAGTAGGAGGAGTTGG
The DNA here is from genome assembly GCA_902767915.1 of Oscillospiraceae bacterium. GTDB lineage: Bacteria > Bacillota > Clostridia > Oscillospirales > Oscillospiraceae > JAFRPC01. The sequence continues at coordinate 8,801 of CACXJE010000021.1, forward strand.
ACTCCCAGTAGGGCTGGATCAGACCGATCTTGGTGGAGCCGGCGCTGCCGCCGCGGGTGGCGGTGTAGGTCTCGAGCAGAGCTCTGGCCTCTTCCTCGGCCTTGGCGATCTCAGCGGGAGTGGGATCATTGACGGTGTTGTGCAGTTCAGCTTCCATGCGGGGGTCGTAGCAGCAGGGCATGCCGGTGGTGGTCTCCCAGACCAGGAAGTTGCCGTTCTGCTGCAGGGTACCCGGGACGTAGGTGTCGGAGGACTTGATGGCCTCGATGACTTGCGGCTCGATGCGGATGTAGTCCTGCTCGGTCATCTGGCTGATGCCGCCCATGGGGGAGGCAGCGCTGGCCTTGACCGCTTCGATCTTGGCGAATACGTCCGCGTCGAGGATGGCGTTGTCTTCCTCCGTGATGGGGCGATCCAGCCGGCCCTCGCCGGAGATGGAGGCTCCTGCGGCCGCGGCAAAGGTGGGCAGAAGGCCCGCGATCATTGCCAGCACGACCAGGAGTGCGAAGAGGCGTTTGAACTGTTTACTCATGTTTGACTTCAGTCTCCTTTTCCGTATTTTTTGGATTGGAAAAAAAACAGTGAACGGATCGGGTTCACCACGTCATTCATTATAACATTGTCCTGTCGGTTTGTACAGAATTATTATTCATTTTTCCGGATGCAAACCTTCCATATTTTGGCGGAAAATTCTGTGAAAAATCAACATTTATTAATAAAATACCAGAATATTCATAATAGATATTTGAACAGCAGCCGCCCTTTTCTGCAGTCTGCAAACCTCCGCTGCGCCGCTTTGCGGGGAAAGGCGGAACGGCCCCCGCCTGAATTGCGGCAGGCGAAGGAGCTCGCCGTTTCCCGGCGCGAAGGGGCTCGATCTCTCCCTGTTGAAGGGGGCGGCGTCTCCCGGCGCGAGATTGACAATCCGGTCCCCCGGTGTTATAATTTTTACAAAACCTGTTCTCTGCCTGAGGAGGGACCGAGCCATGGCGAAACGTTGGATCGCACTGATCCTGACCCTGCTCCTGCTGCTGCCGCTGCTCCAGCTCGCGGCGGCGGAGGATACGGAGCCGCCCGAAACAGCGGCAGCCGGGGAGCCCGCGCCGGAGGATACCGAGGAGCCGGAACCGCCGGAGCCCGTCGTAACCGGCCTGGAGGCCTTCCAGGTGGACGAGCTTGCAGCTCTGCCCTTCACGGACGTTCCGAAGAGCTCCTATTATTTCAGAGCAGTCTCCGTATTCTATACGCTGGGGCTGGTTTCCGGCACCTCTGCCACAAGGTTTTCCCCAAAAAACAGCCTGAAGGCGGCGCAATGCATCAGCCTGGCGGTTCTGGTCCGCGCCCGGTACGAGGGCGCTGCGCCGGACATGACCAGCCTGCCCGGCGAGTCCTGGTACGCCCCCTATCTGCGGCAGGCGGCGCAATGGGACCTGCTTTTGCCCGGGGTTTCCCCCACCGCGCCGGTCACCCGGCGCCAGGCGCTGTCTCTGCTCTGGCGGGCCCTGCCCCAGGAGACGCTGGAGCCGATCCGGGACTGCTGGCGGATCCCGGGGCTGTACCCCACCGATCCCCAATATCAGCAGATCATGACCCTCTATCGGGCGGGCGTCGTCTCCGGCAGCGACGCCTACGGAACCCTCAATGGGGATTCCACTGTAACCCGGGCCCAGTTTATCTGTATGCTGGCCAGTCTGGTCAAGAGCGTGCCCCGGTCCACAGCTCCCTTCCGGCTGAAAACCGGCGTGGAGGCCTTCGAGGCCGCCGGCGCCCCAACGGACCTTCCCTTCACCGACGTTGGCCCGGACAAATACTATGCCCCCGGCCTGGGGAAGCTCTATAACATGAGCCTGTTTGCAGGAACCTCTCCTACCACCTTTTCTCCCCACAAAAACATCGTCCTGAAGCACGCCGTTGCGCTGACTGTCCGGATTTACGAGATCTATCACGGGAAATCCGACTGCTTCGGCATGAGCTCCATGAACGACGTGATTGCCCAGGCCCGGAAGTACGGTATGATTCCCGGAAATTGGACCGATTTCAGCAAAGATGCCACCCGGGCGCAGGTGGCCCATCTGCTCTATAAAGCCCTGCCCGCCTCGGAGCTCAAGGTGCTGCGAAACATGAGCAAGCTCCCGGATGCCGCCACCGCGGCGCCCTTCGGCACGGAGGTTCTGGCCCTGTACCGGGCGGGCATCCTGACCGGCAAGGACGACAAGGGCAATTTCTGCGGGGACAAGCCTGTGACCCGGGCAGAGTTTTCCGCCATGGCGGCGGCCCTTGTGATGCCGGAGCTTCGCCGCAAACCGGATCTGATCAAGGTCCGACAGGCCGCCGAAAAAGCAATCAAGAACTATTCCGGCGAGTGGTCTGTGTACGTCTGTGATATCACCAGCGGCGAAAAATTCAGCATCAACAACAAGCGGATGTGGTCAGCCTCGGTGGTGAAGCTCTACGTGATGGCCGCCGTGATGGATGCGCTGGAAAAGGGCACCCTGCAAAACAACAGCACCATCCAGCAGGAGCTGAAGCAGATGATCACCGTCAGCAGCAACGCTGCCTGGCACTCCCTGGCAGCCCGGCTGGCGGGAGGCGACTACGTGTCCGGCATGCGGGCGGTGACCCGCTGGTGTGACGCCCACGGTTATCCGGACTCCGGCCGCCGGGTGGAGTCCTCCTTCTTCCACACCACCAGCGTGGAGGATTGCGGCCTGTTCCTGGAGCGGGTTCTGGACGGGACCAACGTTTCTCCTGCCGCCTCCGCCCAGATGCTTTCCCTCCTGAAGGCGCAGACCAGAACCTCGAAAATCCCCGCCGGGGTTCCCTCGGGCGTGGTCACCGCCAACAAAACCGGTGAAATCTCCGTGGCTGAAAACGACGCCTGCATCGTCTTTGCGCCCTTCGGCACCTACGTGATCGTGGTGCTGACGGATCACGGCTCTATCGCAAATATCCGCTCCCTCTCCACCGTGATCTACAACGCCCTGCGGGATCTCATCGGCTGATACTCCGACGCCCTTCCACCCCCGAGCCTGCCGCCTCCTCCGACGGCGGGGAAAAAATTCTTGATTTCTTTGTCACTTTTTGTTATAATTTTGTAAAAACCAGGAATCCCCTCGGAGGTATGCATGAAAAAACTGTTCTCCGCACTGCTGGCCCTGCTGCTGGTATGCGGAATCGTGTCAGCCCTGCCTGCCGCAGAGGCTGCGGATCCCCGTATAGAAGAAGCCCTGGAATGGGCTGTCGAAATCGCGGAAGACGACACCCACGGCTACAGCCGCAGAAATCGGACCGGCCCCAATTATGACTGTTCTTCCTTTGTCAGCTTCGCGCTGATGGCCGGCGGCTTCGATCTGGAGGGTCCCTACGGCACTTCCAACATCAGGCCCGCCCTGGAAAAGCTGGGCTTTACGGTCTACCGAAGAAGCGAGGTTGCCTCTCTCTGCCGCGGCGATATTCTCCTGCGGCCCGGCACCCACGTGGAGCTCTATCTGGGCAACGGCTGCTGTGTGGCCGCCCATCAGGATTACGATTACCGCTCCGGCGACAGCAAGGGCAAGGAGATCCAGGTTCGGGATCAGCAGGATTGCCCCTTCTGCAGGAAAAAGCAATACACCTACGTGATTCGTCTGGTGCTGCCCCGAGGCGGCGCAGAGGCGTCTGCCGATGACTTCACAGTCCTCGCCCAGACCGACTGACAGCAAAAACCGCAGAAGCGCTTTCGCGCCTCTGCGGTTTTTTTCGGAATTCAGTACGGTTATTTGCCGCTCTGCAGCCGGCAGATCTCGGAAACCTTTTCCACCAGCTCCAGCCGGTTTTCCCGGAAGAACCGGGCGTGGTTCTCGCATTCCGCCTCCAAAGCCCGGATCTGACGGATGCCCTCGAGGAACATGGCGTTGATGGTGCCAATGTCCCGCACCTTCTGCACGTCACAAAAGCTTCTGGACAGGATCACGCAGCCGGAGCCCAGCCGGTAGTGCTCTCGGATGATGTATTCCGAGGGCAGCATCCCATTGCCGGGCGCGGCGATGCCGCCGAAGCCGTAGGGGATGCCCTTTTGCCGGATCTTGAAGCAGAGCTGCTCCACCGTACCGTCCGCCAGCAGCTCAAACATGAATTTTCTGCCGTAGCCCAGGCTCAGATCGTTCAGACCGATATGGATCTCGTCGATCCCGGGAAGCTCCAGAATTTCGTCCAGACAGTCCACGGCCTCCGGGGTTTCCAACAGCAGCATGGTCCCGGCCCGTCCGTCCACCATCTGCAGGAAGGACCGGACCTCCTCCACGGTTTTGAAGAAGGGCAGCATCACAATGTCGGCCCCGGCTTCGATCACCGCGTCAATTTCTTCCGCAGAGGAGGGATAGTCCGGCAGAGCCTCATGGATGGGATTGACCCGGACCAGCACCTCGGCGGTTTCCACGGCGGCCTTGATGACGGCCACATCCTCCGCCGTGTGGTGGGATTTCACCGTGTCCAGCCCTTTCTGCCGCTCGTCCTTGCCGATGAATTCCATATCCACAAAAATGCGATCGGTGCCGGCTGTCTCTGCGATCCGGGCGATTTCCGGCCGGTTGGTAATGTACATGAGCTTTAGCATGTCGCGCTCCTCTCCCCTTCGGGGGCTTCAGACTTTGGGATCCTCCGGATCCTTGCGGAGGGTCTCGCCGATGTTGGCGTTGTCCGCGTTGGAAAAAACCTTGAAAATCGTCAGGAAAAAAATCTTGAAATCCAGGGCGAAGCTCACGTGCTCCACGTACCAGACGTTCAGCTCGATGCGCCGGTGCCATTCCACGTCCTTGCGGCCGTGGGTCTGGGCCCAGCCGGTGATGCCGGGCCGCACGTCAAACATGTGCCGCTGGAATTCCGTGTATTCCCCAATGGGCCAGGGATGATAGGTCAAGGGCGGCCGCGGGCCGATCAGCGCCATATCCCCCTTCAGAATGTTAAGCAGCTGGGGCAGCTCGTCAATGGAGGTCGCCCGGAGGATCCTGCCCACCTTGGTGACCCGGGGATCGTGCTTGCCGCTGTAGACGCCGGAGCCGGTTTTCTCGGCATTGACCACCATGGAGCGGAATTTGTAGAAGTTGAATTCCTTCCCGTCCCGACCCAGCCGCTTCTGCCGGAAGATCACCGGTCCCTTGGAGGTGAGCTTCACCGCCAGGGCAGCGATCAAAAGCACCGGCGACAGGAGCAGACCTGCCGTCAAAGCGATCAAAATGTCCAGCCCCCGCTTTACGATTCTGTTATAGAAGCCCGCCGCGGCCGGTTTTTTCTGCCGGGCCGGGGAATCCGTCTGATTCGATTTCATAGCTGCCGCTCCCTGCCGTTCGCTTTCGCCGCCCTTTGGCGGTGAAAGCCGCTTGTTTTTTTCATTATACACCTCTGTGTCAAAAATAGCAACAGGGAAAAACCTGCCCGGATCCTGCGCTTCGACAGGATTCCGGGCGGTTTTGTGCTATGCTGGGCTTGTCGAGCAAATTTCGTAAAATACGGAGGTATCTGCAATGAAACATCGAAGTCTGGCCTGGCTGTTGACCCTGGCCCTGCTCTGCAGTCTGTTTCGGACGCCGGTATCCGGCGCGGAGCCGGGGCCCAGCGTCCATCCGGACCGGGTCATTCCCGCGCTGAAAGCCTTTTTTATCGGGACGGAGGGCAACTACGGCTCCGTCAACCCCAACGACAACGGGGCTCTGTCCGTAGGGATTCTCCAGTGGCATGGGGTCCGGGCCCTGAAGCTGCTGCGGCGGATCCTGACAGAGGATCCCGCCGCGGCCTCCTGTCTGAGCGCAGCCCTCTGCACGGAAATCCGCAGCACCAGCTCAAACTGGAACAGCCGCACCCTCACCGCCGCCGAAAAGACCGCCGTCTCCAACCTCCTGGCCTCCGCCTCCGGCCGCCGGGTCCAGGACGCCCAGGCCTGGGAGGACCTGTATACCTACATAGAGCTGGCCTGGGACGCCGGGATGCGCTGCGACGCCGTGGTCTTCTATTACGCCTCCATCTGCAACCAGTTCGGCACCGGCGGCGCCCAGACCTATCTGCGGCACATCCGGGCAACCCTCGGCGTGGACAGCGATTATCTGTTCTGGGATCTGGACGAGCTCCACAACGCGGTCCACAATACCCAGAGCTACGGCCAGCGGTATCTGGCCCTGCGGGACAAGGCCTATCAATTCATCTGCGGTCTGGGCTGGCCTCTGGCGGAGTCCGACACGCCCCCTGCCCCGGATCCGGCCCCGGGTCTGCAGGATCTGCCCCCGGAGGGGAGCTGGGCCCGGCCTGGCATTGACTTTGTGCTGTATCGGGAGCTGATGGCCGGAGTCTCCGACACCGCCTTTGCCCCCAAAAAGCTTCTGACCCGGGCCATGGCGGTCACGATCCTCTACCGGATGGCCGGTTGCCCGGAGGCCGCTGCGGAATCTGATTTCGCCGACGTGGACCCCCACGCCTGGTATGCCCAATCCGTAAGCTGGGCCCGAGAGGCCGGCGTTGCGGCAGGCGTCAGCGAAGACCGCTTCGCGCCCCGGGCGACGGTCACCCGGGTCCAGCTGGCGGTGCTGTTTTTCCGATACGCGGAGCGGCTCGGTGCTGTGATCCCGGGCGGAACAGATCCGGAGCAAATTGCCGCATGTCTTGCCGGGTTTGCGGACGGAGAGATCGTCCCGGCCTACGGACAGGCGGCCATGGCCTGGGCGGTTTCCCAGCAGATTCTTGCAGGCTTTCCCTGCCAGGACGGCCTGCTGCTGAAGCCGGAAAGCGCCGCGACCCGGGAACAGGTCGCGGCGCTGTTGATGCGGTTTGTGCTGTTGATGGAGCAGTGAACCCGAGCGGGCAGATTGCCCGCGCTGCATTACGCTTTGGCCAGCTCCAGGAACATCTCCACTCTGGCCTTGAAGATCTCCAGGCTGGAGCGCCAGAAGTTCACGTCGCCCAGGTCAATGTCGGCCATCTTGGCCACATCCTCCACGGAAGCAACGGTGGTGGCCTTCAGCAGGGCCCGGTACTTGGGCAGGAAGGCCTCGCCCTCCTTGCGGTACTGGGCATAGAGGCCCGCGGCAAACAGGCCGCCGAAGGCATAGGGGAAGTTGTAGAAGCTCAGACCGGCGGAATAATAGTGGCTCTTGCAGACCCACATGTAGGGGTTCAGGGTGTCCAGATCCAGACCGTCGCCGTAGCCCCGCTTCTGGGCAGCCTTCATCATCTCGCAGAGCTCGTCGGAGAAGGCGAAGCCCTCCTTGGCCTTTTCAAAGACTGCGGTCTCGAACCAGTAGCGGCTCATAATGTCGCACATGATCTGGGTGGTATCCTGGAGCTGGCTTTCCAGCAGGCCCAGCTTGACCTGGTCGTCGGTGGCCTCATCCAGGGCCGCGTTCATAACCACGGTCTCGTTGAAGGTGGAGGCGGTCTCCGCCACGGGCATGGAGTAGTCCAGGTTCAGGGGCCGGTGGTCCTCGATCATCATGCCGTGGTAGGCATGGCCCAGCTCATGGGCCAGGGTCACGATATCGCCGAAGGCCCCGTCGAAGTTGGTCAGCACCCGGCTCTGCTTGATGCAGGCCAGGTTGGCGCAGAAGGCGCCGCCCACCTTGCCGGCGTGGGGATAGAAGTCGATCCAGGCCTCGTCAAAGGCCCGCTCCATCATCTCGGCCATATCCGGCGCAAAGGGCTTGAAGTGGTCAATCAGGTATTTTTTCGCGTCCTCCACGGTATAGGTGGCGGTGTTTTTGCCCATGGGGGCGAACATATCCCACCACTTGAGGCCGCCCTCGTAGCCCAGCATCTTCGCCTTGGCCCGGAGGTACTTCCAGAATACGGGCAGGTACTCCTCGATGGCGGTGATCATGGCGTCGAGGGTGGTCTTTTGCATGCGGCTGTGGCGGAGGGTCATCTCCAGGGGAGAGCCGCCCTTGCGCAGCTCACACTCGGTGGTGACCTGCTGCTTCAGGGAGTTCAGAGAGAAGCTAACCGCGTCCTTGATCTTCTCATAGCAGGCCACCTCCGCGTCGTAGGCGTCCTTGCGGACCGCGGGATCCGGATCGTAGGCCAGGTTGCGGACGGCGGAAAGGTTCAGCTTCTGGCCCCGGTAATCCGCCTCCACGGTGGAGGTCAGATAGGCCTGCAGATTCTCCCAGGCGGAACCGCCGGACAGGTTCATCTTGGCCAGGGCCTCCTCCACCTTTTCGTCCAGCACGTATTTCGCGTCGTCCTGCATGGTGCGCAGCAGATAGGCGTAGTCCCCCAGGAAGGGATCGGCGGCGATGAGTTCCTCCAGGTTCTCGGTTTTGCCCACGTAGGCCTTGACGGCGGCGTCCGCGGCGCTGGAGTCGGACATCAGCTTCTGCAGCAGGGCCTGGTTGTTGACGGCCTCCTCGTCGGAGGTATTGACGGTGCCCCGCAGGCCGGCATACTCAAACAGCGGCATGACCAGCCGCACCAGCTTCTCCTGGAGCTCCAGGGCCCGATGGATGCCGAAGGCCCGGTCCTCCGGCAGGGCGGCGGCAAAGGCGTTGTACTCCGCCGCGGCCTTCTTCAGAGCCTCCAGGTCCGTGCGGAACTTCTCGGTGTCGAAGCCCTCATAGAGCGGCGACAGATCCCATTCTTTGTTCATTTGTGTTCCTCCTTATTGTTCATTATTTCTCAAATAACAACTTTCGGATTGGTGTACAGTACGTACCCGGACTGCCCTCTATCGGCCGGGATGCAGGCGGCTCACCACCGCCTGGGCGGCCAGACCGGTGAACAGGCCCGTCACCATGCCGGACAGCAGCAGCACCGGCAGATAGCCGAACAGCTGGGGGGTCCGGCTGATGACCACAGCAGCTCCAAGCTGCCCCAGGTTGTGGAACATGGCCCCTACAACGCTGCCCACCCAGAGCTGTTTCGGCGTCAGCACGCATTTCAGCAGGCACATAATTCCCAGGCTCAGCAGACCTCCCGCCAGGGAATAGGCCAGGGCGCTGAGCTGACCGGTGAGCAGGGCGCTGAGCACCACCTTCACCAGCAGCACCGCCAGGGCCTCCCGCCGGCCGTATAGAAACAGCACGCAGACCACGATGACGTTGCCCAGACCCAGCTTCACCCCGGGCACCGGGATCGGCGGCGGGATCTGGTTCTCCACCAGAAAGAGGATCAGGGACACCGCAGTCAGCAGCGCCAGATATAAGAGCTTTTTCAGCTTCATCCGCATCCCCCGTCTTCTGTTGCCTGCTGCTTAATCACTCATATCGCTGTCCATGGCGATATAGATCTGATAGTCGGGATAGGCGGCCTTGATCTCCTCGCAGACGGTGGCATACAGCGCCTTCCGGTCCGGAGCCTCAAAGCCGACGACCAGGTCGAACCGGATCTCGTCGTCGTGCATGTGGAAGCCGTGGAGCTGCAGAATATGTTCATGGGACATGACTCTGCGGCGGATATCCTCCCGCACCCGGGCGATTTCGTCGTCGGTGGTGTTGACGGAGTAGATGCTGATGCCTGTGAGAATGACCCCGTGCTTCTCCGCCACCTTGTCGGTGATGTCCCGCTCCAGCTGATCCAGATCCGCCGCGGTCATGGTGTCGGGCACCTCAATATGGATCGAGCCCATCAGCATATCCGGGCCGTAGCTGTGCAGAATCAGATCATAGGCCCCGGAAACCTGCGGAAACTCCGCCACGGTCTTCTTGATCCCCAGGCTGAGCGCGCTGTCCACCCGCTCGCCGAGGATCCGGGAGAGGGTCTGCCGCAGCATATCAAAGCCGGATTTCAGAATCACAAGGGAGATCACTGCGCCGAGCCAGGCCTCCAGAGAGACCTTGGTCAGCAGGAAGATCACCGCGGCAACCAGGGTGGCCGCGGAAATGACGGCGTCGTTTCTGGCATCCTCGCCGGAGGCGATCAGGGAATCGGAGTTGACGGCTTTCCCGGTCTTCTTCACATAAAAGCTCAGGGCCAGCTTAACCACCACCGCCACGGAGATGATCACCAGGGCAGCTGTGCCGTAGTCCGGCTGTTCCGGATGGATGATCTTCTTGACGGACTCCACCAGGGAGGTGATACCGGCATACAGGACGATGACCGCAATGATGGTGGCGGTGATGTACTCGGTCCGGCCGTGGCCGTAGGGATGCTTTTTGTCCGGCTTTCTGCCGGCCAGCTTGGTGCCGATGATGGTGATGACAGAGGACAGGGCGTCGGAAAGGTTGTTCACCGCGTCCAGCACCACAGCAATGGAGTTGGACAGCAGACCCACAAAGGCCTTGAAGCCCGCCAGCAGCAGGTTGGCCAGGATGCCCAGAACACTCGTCCGCACAATGACTTTTTCTCGATTCACTTCTCAATTCCGCCTTCCCGGTACCGGTTTTCAATCTCCACCGGACCTGGTTTGTTTTACAATCTCTATTCTATTATATTTCCCGGCAAATTACAATCGGAAATTTTCATCTTGCATTCACGGAAAAATAATGCTATATTGATTTAGAATACTATATTAGATGTATTTGCGCAGATTACCCCAAGGGGAGGTGTGGCCCGATGGCAGAGTGGATCACCGCCAAGACCAATTCCACGATTCAGCACGTCAGAAAGCTGCTGGCCAGCCGGAAATATCGCTATGAATGCCGGGCCTTTGTGGCCGACGGCACCAAGCTGGTGGGCGAGGCCCTTCGCTGGGGGATCGGTGTGGAGGCTCTGATCCTGCGGGAGGGCGTGGAGTTCCCGGTGCCCCCGGGAATCCGGGAGATCCGGGTGCCCGAGGCCCTGATGAAGGATGTGTCCCGGATGGAAGCCCCCCAGGGCGTGCTGGCCCTGTGCCGGATGCCGGAGCCCCGGCCCCTGGCCCTCGAACCGGGCTGTCTGATCCTGGACGGGATCCAGGATCCCGGCAACCTGGGCACCATCCTCCGGGCAGCGGACGCCTTTGAAATCCCCGTGGTCCTCACCGAGGGCTGCGCGGATCCCTATTCCGAAAAAACCGTCCGGGCCACCATGGGCGCCGTGTTCCGCACCCCGCCCCAGCAGGCGGAGGCGGAGGCCGTGCTGGCTCTGTGCCGGAAGCAGGGCATTCCCATCTGCGCCACCGCCCTGTCGGACCGGGCCGTAGACATCCGCAGCCTGGCACTGCAGAACTACGCTGTGGTCATCGGCAGCGAGGGCCAGGGCATCGGAGAAGCCTTTCTTGCCGCGGCGGACACGGAGGCCATCATCCCCATGTCCCCCCGGTGTGAGTCCCTGAACGCCGCTGTGGCCGCCACCGTAGTGCTGTGGGAGCTGAGAAGAGACCGTAAGTAACAAGTTATAAGTAATAAGTAACAGGTAATTGGTTTGACTCGGATCCTTATTACTTATTACTTATTCCCTATTACTTTTGAAAAGCTATGAATCACAATGCGTTATACTGGATCTGGCTGGCCGGAAGACCCGGCCTGGGCCCCATAAACTGCCGCCGCCTGTTGGAGCAGTTCGGCAGCGCGGAGGCTGTTTTTGAAGCAGATGCGGAGGCGCTGACCCGGGCCGGTGTGACGCCGGCTGCCGGGAAGGTGCTTGCAGATAAGGATCTGACGGCCGCCCGAGCTGTGCTGGAGGCCTGCAGGACGGCGGGGATCCGAACCCTGACCCTCAAGGATCCCGCCTATCCCAACCGGCTGCGGCAGATCGTCGACGCGCCGGTGGTCCTCTACTGCGGAGGCAGCCTGCCGGAGCAGGACAGCCGGCCCTGCATCGGGCTGGTGGGCTCCCGGAAGGCGGACGAAGCCGGGCTTGCCGCCGCCCGCCGCCTGGGCTGGCAGATCGCCGGCTGCGGCGGGGTGGTGGTTACCGGAATGGCCAAGGGCGTGGACGCCATGGCTGCAAGAGGCGCGCTGGAGCAGGGCGGAACGGTCATCGGCGTGCTGGGCTGCGGGATCGACGTGGTCTATCCCAGGGAAAACGCCGCGCTGCTGCGGCAGGTGCGGGAGCAGGGCTGCCTGCTCTCGGAATATCCCCCCGGCACAAAGCCCAACGCCCGGCACTTCCCTGCCCGGAACCGGATCATCAGCGCCCTCTCCGACGGGGTCGTGGTGGTCCAGGCCACGGCGGCCAGCGGCGCGCTCATCACCGCCCGCTGGGCCGCCGATCAGGGCCGGGACGTATTTGCGGTGCCCGGACCTGCCGAGGCGCCTCTGAGCCGGGGCTGCAATCAGCTGCTCCGGGAGGGGGCCATCCTCACGGAGTCCGGCTGGGATGTGCTGCGGGAGTACGAATACCGCTATCCCACCGCGGTCCGGGAATACCACGGCCGTCCCCCCGCGGCAGAGCTTTCGCCTGCCCTGAAGCCGGAGCCTCAAGGGCGGTCTGTGCCGCAATCCAAGCCCGTGCCCGCTCCCAGGCAGGAGGCCCGCAGGGCCCCGGACCTTTCCGGCTTTTCCCCGGACCAGCAGACCATTCTGCGGGCGCTGGAGGCAGGCCCCATGCAGCTGGACGAGCTGATCCACCGCACCGGCCTGCCGGCTGCCCGGATCCTGCCCCAGCTGACGCTGCTGCAAATGAAGAAAACCATCGCCTGCCAGCCCGGCAAGCGTTATTCCATTTTGAAACCGTAACCAGGAGGATCTTCCATGTCGAAGCAAAACCCCGATCTCGTGATTGTGGAATCGCCTTCCAAGGCAAAAACCATTGGCAAATATCTGGGCCCTGCCTACCAGGTCAAGGCCTGTATGGGCCATCTGCGGGATCTGCCCAAGAGCACCATGGGTGTGGATCTGGACCATGATTTCACCCCTGAATACATCCCCATGAAGGAAAAGGCCGAGCTGATCAAGGAGCTGAAGCGCTCCGCGGACAAGGCCGACACCGTCTATCTGGCAACCGACCCGGACCGGGAGGGCGAAGCCATCTCCTGGCACATCAAGGAGCTGCTCAAGCTGCCGGATCAGAAGACCCGCCGGGTCACCTTTAACGAAATCACCAAAAACGTGGTCACCAGGTCCATTGCCCAGCCCCGGGACATTGATCAGGATCTGGTAGACGCCCAGCAGGCTCGCCGGATCCTGGACCGGATCGTGGGCTACCAGCTCTCTCCCCTGCTCTGGCGGAAGGTCCGCCGGGGCCTCTCCGCGGGCCGGGTCCAGTCTGTGGCCACCCGGATGGTGGTGGAGCGGGAAAACGAGATCCGCGCCTTTGTGCCGGAGGAATACTGGTCTCTGGACGTGACCCTCTCCTGTCTGGACAAGCCCGGAACCTTCGAGGCCCATTACCAGGGAGAGGAAAAGAAGCGCACCCTCCGCAGCGAGGCCGACGTACAGGCGATCATGGCAGACGTGGAGGGCCAGCTGTTCACCGTGGCGTCCATCAAGCAGGCGGACAAGCACCGTTCCCCTGCCCCTCCCTTCATCACCTCCACCCTGCAGCAGGAGGCTTCCCGGAAGCTGAACATGACCCCCAAGCGCACCATGGCCATCGCCCAGCAGCTCTATGAGGGCGTGGACGTCAGCGGCCAGGGCACCGTGGGTCTCATCACCTATATGCGTACCGACTCCCTGCGTCTTTCTGAGGAGGCTGTTTCCGCTGCCCGGGGCTTTATCCAGGAGCGATACGGCAAGGGCTATTGCCCCGCCGCCGCCCGCCGGTTCAAAACCAAGGGCGCTGCCCAGGACGCCCATGAGGCCATCCGGCCCAGCGACGTCCGCCTGGACCCCGAGACCATCCAGAAGGATCTGACCAAGGACCAGTACCGGCTCTACAAGCTGATCTGGAGCCGCTTTGTGGCCTGCCAGATGTCCAACGCCGTCTATGACACCGCCGCCATCGACACGGTCTGCAAGGGCCATGTTTTCCGCTCCAACCACCAGAGCCTGCGCTTCGCCGGCTTCCTGGCCGTCTATGAGGAGGGCCGGGACGAGGAGAGCGAGGAAAAAACCGACCTCCTGCCCGAGCTGCATGAGGGCGAGCAGGTCCGCCATCTCAAGAGCAAGCCCGAGCAGCACTTCACCCAGCCCCCCGCCCGTTACACCGAGGCCACTCTGGTTAAGGCCATGGAGGAAAAGGGCGTGGGCCGTCCCTCCACCTACGCCTCCATCGTTTCCACGATCCAGGAGCGGGAGTATGTGGTGAAAAAGGATAAGAAGCTGGAGCCCACCCCCCTTGGCGAGGTGGTGACCCAGCTGATGCTGGACCGGTTCACCGACGTCATCGACGTGGAGTTCACCGCCGGCATGGAGAACAAGCTGGACGAGGTGGAGGCCGGCAAGCTGCCCTACAAGCAGGTGCTGCGGGACTTCTACGCCGGCTTCCATCAGGAGATGGAGGCCGCCGAGGAAGCCCTGAAGGACACCCGCATCAAGGTGCCGGAGGAGGTCTCCAACGAGATCTGTGAGGTCTGCGGCCGGAACATGGTGGTCAAATTCGGCCGCTTCGGCAAGTTCCTGGCCTGCCCGGGCTATCCGGAATGTAAAAACACCAAGCCCATCGTGGAGCACATGCCGGGCCGCTGCCCCAAGTGCGGCGCCGGGATGCTCAAGCGGAAATCCAAGAAGGGCTATACCTACTATTCCTGCGAGACCGGCACGGAATGCGGCTTTATGACCTGGGACGTGCCCACGGATCAGGACTGCCCCGTCTGCGGCCAGACCATGTTCAAGCGCTCCGGCAAGGGCCGGATGAAGCCCTTCTGCATCAACGAAAAATGCGAGAACTTCCTGCCCGAGGACAAACGCGGCTACTATAAGCGGCCCCAGGCCGCGGACGCCGCCTCCGATGCCGAGGAAACAGGGAACGGGGAACAGGGAACAGAGGCCGAGGCCAAGGCTGCCCCGAAGAAAACGACGGCCAAAAAGACCTCCGCCAGGAAAACAACAGCGAAGAAAGCAGCGACTGCGAAGAAAGCAGCGACTGCGAAGAAAGCAGCGACTGCGAAGAAAACCGCGACGAAAAAGGGAACAAAGGCCGCGGAGTGATTCCCTTGTAGGGACGAGCCCTGCTCGTCCGGTTTGCCGACGCGAAGCGAGTGCAAACGATCGTCCGGAGGGCGATATTCACGAACATCCGGATTTGCCTGCGGCAAATTGCATTCGGTCCGAATGCCGGACAAGCAAGGCTTTAAGTGACGGCCCAAATCTCTGATTTGGCTGCCGGAACTTATGCAGAGCTGTCCCTACACGAAAAACGAGAAGTATGCCTATGAACAACGATACATCAAGCGTAACGGTGGTGGGCGCTGGGCTTGCGGGAAGCGAGGCCGCCTGGCAGCTGGCCCAGCGGGGCCTGCAGGTCCGCCTGGTGGAAATGAAGCCTCTGAAAATGACCCCCGCCCATCACAGCCCGGACTTTGCGGAGCTGGTCTGCTCCAACTCCCTGCGGGGAGACCGGCTGGAAAACGCCGTGGGGCTCCTCAAGGAGGAGCTGCGTCGGCTGGACAGTCTGATTCTCTCCTGCGCCGACGCCACAAAGGTGGAGGCCGGCGGCTGTCTGGCTGTGGACCGGCAGGGCTTTTCCCGGACGGTGACGGAGAAAATCCGCTCCCACCCCAACATCCGGGTGGAGGAGGCGGAGCTCACCGCCGTTCCCGAAGGGCCGGTCATCATCGCCACAGGCCCCCTGACCTCCGAGCCCCTGTCCGCCGCCATCGCGGACTACTTCGGCGGGGCCGGTTATCTGAACTTCTACGACGCTGCCGCGCCATTGGTGACTGCGGAGTCCATCGACATGGACCAGGCCTGGTTTGCCTCCCGGTACGACCGGGGAACTCCGGATTATGTCAACTGTGCCATGGATGAGGCCCAGTACAAGGCCTTTGTCCGGGAGCTGGCCGCCGCCGAGGAGGCCCCGGTCCACGGCTTTGAGGACAAAAAGGTCTTTGAAGGCTGTATGCCGGTGGAGGTCATGGCCCGCCGGGGGGAGGACACCCTCCGCTACGGGCCCCTGAAGCCCGTGGGCCTGCCCGATCCCAAGACCGGCAGAGATCCCTACGCGGTGGTCCAGCTGCGAAAGGACAACGCCGCCGGGACGGTGTATAACCTGGTGGGGTTCCAGACCCATCTCCGGTTCCCGGAGCAGAAACGGGTCTTTTCCATGATCCCGGCCCTGGCAAACGCGGAGTTCATCCGCTACGGGGTCATGCACCGGAACACCTTCCTCGATTCTCCCCGGCTGCTGGACCGGACCTATGCGGACCGGCGGAATCCCCTGGTGGCCTTCGCCGGGCAGATGACCGGGGTGGAGGGCTACGTGGAATCCACCGCCTCCGGGTATTTGGCTGCGGTCTGCATGGCCGCCCGGCTCAAGGGCGAGCCGATCCCGGACTTCTCCCGGGAGACCGCCATCGGTGCGCTGGCCGCCTATATCAGCGATCCCTCCGTCACCGATTTCCAGCCGATGAACATCAACTTCGGTCTGCTGCCGCCCCTGGGCCGGAAGGTCAAGGGCAAAGCCGCGAAGAACCTGGCCATTGCCGAGCGTGCTCTTTCCGCCTTGGCGGAAATGAAAAAATGAAAGAATGAAAACATGAAAAAATTATGGTATTTTTCATATCTCCGATATGAAAAATGAATTTCAAATCGTCCCGAAGGGACACCGCAATTCTTTCATTCTTTCATAGTTTCATTCTTTCATTCAATACACAATACCCCCGATACATACAAAGGGAGGCACAGAAATATGAAGATTATCATCGACGCCATGGGCGGGGACAACGCCCCGTTGGAGTTTCTGAAGGGAGGCTTTCAGGCTGCCCGGGAGTGCAATGTGGACATTGTTCTGGTGGGCCGGGTGGAGGAGCTGCTGAACCTGATGAAGGAGCAGGGCATGGACACCCTTCCCAAGGGCGTGGAGCTGATGAATGCCGAGGACGTGGTGGACATGCACGACGACCCGGCCAACGTGGTGAAAACCCGGAAGAATTCCTCCATGGTTCAGGGTCTGAAGCTTCTGGCGGAGGGCGGCGGCGACGCCTTCGTCTCCGCGGGCTCCACGGGAGCCCTGCTGTCCGCGGCCACCCTGGTGGTCAAGCGGGTGCGGGGAATCCGACGGGCCGCCTTCGGCCCCACGATCCCCACAAAAACCGGTCAGCTGGTGCTGATCGACTCCGGCGCAAACGTGGAGTGCGCCCCGGAATTTCTGCTGCAGTTCGGCTGCATGGGCTCCTTCTACGCCAGGAAGGCTCTGGACATCCAGCGGCCCCGGGTGGGCCTGCTGAACAACGGCGCCGAGGACACCAAGGGCGACGAGCTCCACAAGGAGGCCTATCAGCTGTTGAAGGCCGCCGGTGAAAAGGGCACCATCGACTTCGTGGGCAACGTGGAGGCCCGGGACGCCATGACCGGCGCCTGCGACGTGCTGGTCTGCGACGGCTTCAGCGGCAACGTGATGCTCAAGAGCATCGAGGGCACGGCCCTGTTCATGGGCTCCCTGCTGAAGAAGACCCTCTACCGCAGCTTCAAGACCAAGCTGGCGGCGCTGCTGCTGAAAAAGGATCTGAAGCAGCTCATGGGCACCCTGGACTACAAGAAGGTGGGCGGGACCATGCTGCTGGGCATCTCCAAGCCCGTGATCAAGGCCCACGGCTCCTCCGACGCCGAGGCTGTGGTGGGCGCAGTCCGCCAGGCCATTGCCGCCGTGAACGCGGGAATCTGCGAGGCCATCAAGGAGAATATCAACGAAATGACCCTTCCGAAGGAGATGGACCCCAATGCATGAGCTGCAAGAAGCCATCGGCTATCGGTTTCGGGATCCCGGCCTGCTGGAGCAGGCGCTGACCCACACCTCCTATGCCAACGAGGTTCTGCGGGACGGGCTGAAAAGCTATGAGCGGCTGGAGTTTCTGGGAGATTCCATCCTGGGCTTCACCACCGCCGACTATCTGCTCTCCACCTTCCCGGCGCTCCACGAGGGCGCTTTGAGCAAGCTCCGCTCGGAGCTGGTCTGCGAGACCAGTCTGGCCCAGACCGCCACCCGGCTGGGGCTTGGCAATCATCTGCGGCTGGGCCGGGGCGAGGAGGCCACCGGCGGCCGGACCCGGGTTTCCATCATTGCCGACGTGGTGGAGGCCATCATCGCCGCCATCTATCTGGACGGCGGGCTGGTGCCCGCCAAGCGGTTCATCTACACCCATGTGCTGGTGGACACCCGCCAGCGGATCCAGATGAACGCAGACTACAAGACCATGCTCCAGGAGCTGGTGCAGCGGAAGAAAAACCAGGCCCTTGTCTATGAGACGGTTTCCGAATCCGGGCCCGACCACGACAAGCATTTTGAGGTCCGGGTTTCCCTGAACGGCCAGGCCGTGGGCCATGGCGAGGGCTCCAGCAAAAAGCGGGCCGAGCAGGCCGCCGCCAAAGCCGCCATTGCAAGGCTGTTCCCGGAGCAGGGCGTGGAATAATACGCAATCGCCAACGGCCAGCCCCATTGGGAAGCATTGCAGCTCCCCAGTCAGTCCGGCTGCGCTGCGCTTGCGCTCATAAACAAATTGCGCCGATGACAGGATACACGCATGTCATCGGCGGCTTTGCTATGGGGAATCGAAAAAAATGATTCATAAAAGTAGTTATTCTCGGCTGTAGACAGAAAAAACGACAGGAAGGCTTTGTCCTATGAAAAGAAAGAGAGAAATCAATCGATTGACAGACGAAGACCGCGCTTTTATGGCCAGCCTATATGAGAGTCACAAGAAAACCATGTACTATGCTGCGCTGCAAGCGTGCCGCAATCCGCATCTTGCCAACGATTTGATGCAGGATTGCCTTGTAAATCTGATCAATAATATTTCGACACTTCGTAAGCTGGACTGTTGCAAAATCGATGCCTACATTGTTGTAGCTATTAGACGGCTATATCTCAATTACGCAAAGAAAGAAAGAAGAACGACGCTTCTGCCAATCGATGAGCCGCTTATTGCAGCGGTGGCAGATGAAAAGATCGCTGAAATTGAACTTGAAAAGGAAGCAGCGAAGCAAACGGTGAAAGACCTTCTGGACCGGCTCTCACCTCGTGACCAACTGATCCTGCAATCCAAGTACATTCTCGGCCTGAACGAAGAAGAGATTGCAGCGGCAGTCGGTTGTAAGCCGAGCAGCGTCCGCACGCTGATTTGCCGAGCCAGAGAGCGCGCCAAGGCGATTGGTCTTAACTCTGAGAAAGGAGATGAAAAGGGAAATGGATAAACGGAGACAGGAACTTGAGGAACTGAAGGATGATGTTCATTTGGCCCTGTTAATGGATGAGTACGCGGATTCCATGGGCGCACAAGTCCGGGCAGAGGCAGAGAAGGCTTTTGATACCGGTGAGATCACAATCCCGCAGGAAGTGGATGATGCCTCCGAACGCCAAAAAAAGTCAACAAAAGCCGTGGCAAAGTACTTGCTGGTGGCTGCAGCAACCGTTGTCCTGCTTTTGGGCACATTAACGGTTGTTCAGGCTTCGGGAATCAATGTATTTGGCAGGTTGTCCTCTTGGACCGACTCTGTTTTTCACCTCAACTCTGAGGAGGTTCTTCGTCAACCGAAAGGAGAAAAGGTGCATCCGGAGATTGAAGCTGCCCTGAACGAGCTTGACCTTCCTGTTTCCCTTGCACCAGTTTGGCTGCCGGATGGGTGCACTGTCGTAGAAGTGGAAAAGGCAACTGATAGTCGAAGGAAAACTGTCGGGATTGTTGCCGAAAAAGATGGCCGCATGATGCAAATCGTCATCGGGGAATACAAGGATGAACAATTGATCGACAGTTCGGTTTTGGAGAAGGATCCCGGCACTCCGCAGATTTACACGTCAAACAACAGAACATTCCACCTCTTTCAAAACAATTCCAAATGGGCAGGGGTTTGGGCTGACAAACCTTACGTGGTATCTCTTTTTGGATTTGAATCCCTTGAAGAATTACAAAAAGTGATTGCATCGATTGGAGAAAATTAGACGAAATAATAACCAGAGCGGCAAAGAGAAAGCGTTCCTTCGTGTTTTCTCTTTGCCGCTCTGGTTTTTCTTATTTTTCAGCCGATGGCGCCGCCGCAGTATTCGCAGCAGCCGTTGGCGTCCGGGATCGTGGTGGCGGTGCAGTGGGGACAGACCACTGCCTTCTTGGGGGCGGCGTCCTGTCGGCCCTGGTCCCTGGCGCTCAGCAGCGTCCGCTTGATCTCATTGGCCATGGAGAAGCACTCCATGAACTCCCGGTTGGACTTGGGCTGCGGCTTTAAGGCGGCCGGCAGCGGGTTGCCGGGGTTCAGAGTGATGGACGTGTCGATGGGCACGGTGATGGTGTCGAAGAACCGGTGGTTCACATGCAGCACCAGCTTGATGCTCTCGGAGAAGATGTACTTTGCCGGGATATAGCTGACCATCTTGCCCTCCTTGTCCCGGTAGCGGGATTCGGACTGGCTGTCGGTCACGTCCACGTCCACGCCGGCCACCTGGGAATAGTCCAGCACGTCCGGGTTGGCCTCCTGGATGTTTCTGGCCCGGGTAACCATGAACTTCCGGTTGTCCTCGTCCAGATGGACCTTCATATCCTTGCCCAGGGTGCGGGTGATGTGGAAGGCTGCCACAGCCTCCCGGTTCTCTTCCCGATACTCCAGCTGCTCCCGGATCTCCTCCGCGGTGCTGGAACGGCGCTCAGAGAAAAACGGGGAGAGCTTGGAGGTGCAGTCCTTGCACAGGTAGCCGTCCTCCAGCTTCCGGTGGAACAGGGTGCCCACCTTGTTGCCGCAGACGGAGCAGAATTTTTTATCAAACAGTCCCATAGCTTATCCCTCGGTTCATTCGGCCTTGTACACGTACTGACAGGTCAGGTCGTTCGTCGGATCTCCGTTATAGATCACCAGGCCGCCGTCTGTAAAAGCGCCGGTGTACTGGATCATGGACATCTCGTCCATGGAGAAAACCCCCTCCTCCAGCTTCCAGGTGATGTTGATATCCAGACCGTTCCGATGATGCAGGCCGGTGCCGTCCGGCTTCAGCTCCAGATAAAAATCATCGGTTTCGTCCTTCACGTCCTCGGGATCACCGACAAATTTGGTGTATTGCCCGATGTACTTACCGGCAGCCTTCTCAGCCTCGGATTGCTCGGAGGGCGCCGGATTCTCACTTTTCTTGGCGCAGCCGCAGAACAGCGCCGTCAGTATGAGCACGGCCAGCAGCACTGCGAGCAGTCGTTTTATGCGTTGCATATCCAGCCTCCTATACGGATTACAGATACTTTTTCATCTCAGCCGGCGCCAGGGCGGGATCCACTCGGGCGGTGATGGTAAAGGACACGCCGTTTGCCAAGCCGAAGGTCTCACACCAGTCGCAGAACTCCGCCATCACCTTGGGGTCGTCGGTGCCCAGCAGGCGATGGATGCTCTTGAGGAAAACCCGGGTGATATCGAAGTTGCCCGCGTGCAGGCCGGAAATAAAGGCCTTGAGGGACGCGACGCCCTCCAGCTGATAATCGGAATATTCAATCAGTCGGACCTTGTAGTTGACGTCATAGCGCAGCTTGCCGCCCTTTTCGATGCAGACCACGCTGCCGTGCTCCTGCTCCAGCGCCTCAGCGATGTCGTGAAGCATCTCCTTTGTTTTGCCGGAACCACTCAGTCCGATATAAAGCTTGACCATAGGAAATCTCCTCCTTTGTACGAGATTCGAGATTTGAGATTCGAGATTCGGTGCGGACAATGATACATTGTCCATTGTCAGTTAATTCGTATAGCCGGGCTTGCCCAGCAGCTTGAACATATTGCGCTTGTAGAACTCCACGCCGGGCTGATTGAAGGGGTTCACCCCCAGCATATAGGCGGAAATGCCGCAGCTCAGCTCGAAGAAGTAGAACAGCTCGCCCAGGGTCCGGTCGCAGACCTCGTCGTTCTGCACCAGAATCACCGGCACGCCGCCGTCGGTGTGGGCCTGCAGGGTGCCCTGGAAGGCCTGCTCCTCCACGAAATCCAGGCTCTTGCCCTCCAGATAGTTCAGACCGTCCAGATCCTTCCAGTCCATTTCGATCATGGTCTTCTTCCGGGGAGGCGCGAACCGGACCACGGTCTCGAACAGGTTCCGCTCGCCCTGCTGGATCATTTGACCCAGGGAGTGCAGGTCCGCGGTAAATTCGGCGGCCGCCGGGAAGATGCCCTTGCCGTCCTTGCCCTCGGACTCGCCGAAGAGCTGCTGCCACCAGCCGGCCATGTACTTGAAGGAGGGCTCATAGCAGCAGAGCATTTCGATCTTCTTGCCGCTGCGGTAGAGCAGGTTCCGGGCCGCGGCATAGAGCCAGGCAGGGTTCTCGAAGGAGAAGATCTCCAGATCCCGCTTGGCGGAGGCTGCGCCGAACATGATCTCGGTGATGTCCATGCCCGCCACGGCCATGGGCAGCAGACCCACCGCCGTCAGGACGGAATACCGGCCGCCCACGTCGGGGGGGATCACGAAGGTCTCATAGCCCTCTTCGGTGGCCATCTGCCGCAGGGCGCCCTTGGCGGGATCGGTGGTGACGAAGATCCTCTTCTTGGCCTCGTCGGCCCCGTACTTCCGCTCCAGCATCCATTTCAGCGCCCGGGTGGCAATGGCCGGCTCGGTGGTGGTGCCGGATTTGGAGATGATATTGATGGAGAAATCCTTCCCCTCCAGCAGGGCAGTCAGCTCCTGCCAGGCCCGGGTGGAAAGATTGTTGCCGGCAAAGAAGATCTGAGGATCCTTGCCCCGCAGGTTGTGGTTCTGGCCCTTCACCAGCTCGATGGCCGCTCTCGGCCCCAGGTAGGAGCCGCCGATGCCCACCACCACAAAGACGTCCGAGTGCTCCCGGATCCTCCTGGCGGCGGCCCGGATCCGGACCATTTCATCGGTCTCCTCGAAGACGGGCAGCTTCAGCCAGCCCAGGAAATCACTGCCGGGGCCCTTGCCCTCGATGAGGGTCTTGTGGGCGGCAAACACTTCCTTTTCCAGCGACAGCAGGTCATTGAGGGTATATTCGCCCCAGATATTGGAAATATCTACATTCAGCATACATTACACCTCTTAAAAGTTTATTTTGTGGTCTGATTCTATCATAACCGATTTTCCGTCGGAAAACAATGGGTAATTTGAACGAAAGGAAAAAATATTTCCTTCCGGGCAAATCCCGGTTTTCCACCGCCTGTGAATGTTTTTTCTTGACTTCCACCGTCGTTTTTTGTATATTATAAAGGAACAGACTGCCATAGAGTCTAATCTTTATTCATCTTTTTATAAGTTGGTTGCTTCCATACCGAAATGCGCTTTGCCGCAGACTTGTGAAACGGTCGATAAGAGTAGTAAAAGTATTCATTGCTATATAGACTCTGTGTATCGCTGATGGCTTCTCCCCCGCTTTGTCCGCGGGCCTGGGAAGCATATTTGACCTTTTTCACAGGCTGACCGGCCTGTGATTTTCTTTTTTTCGAGGTGAAGACGATGAACGAGTTTGACTGCTGCCTTGACCAGCGTCGGGCCCCCATCTACGAGGCCCTGCAGACCTTCCGCCAAATGCGGGTGGTCCCCTTTGACGTGCCCGGCCACAAGCACGGCCGGGGCAATCCCGAAATGACGGCCTTCCTGGGAGAAAAGTGCGTCCAGATCGACGTCAACTCCATGAAGCCCCTGGACAACCTCTGCCACCCGGTTTCCGTCATCAAGGAGGCGGAGGAGCTGGCTGCCGACGCCTTCGGGGCGGCCCACGCCTTTTTGATGGTGGGGGGCACCACCTCCTCGGTGCAGACCATGGTGCTGGCCACCTGCAAACGGGGGGACAAGATCATCCTGCCCCGGAACGTCCACCGGTCCGTCATCAACGCCCTGGTGCTCTGCGGCGCGGTGCCGGTCTACGTGAACCCGGAGGTGGACGACCGGCTGGGCATCTCCCTGGGGATGCGGCGGGACCAGGTCTTCAAGGCCATCCGGGAAAACCCGGACGCGGTGGCGGTGCTGGTGAACAACCCCACCTACTACGGCATCTGCTCGGACCTGAAATCCATCACCCAAATGGCCCATGACGCCGGCATGTACTGCCTGGTGGACGAGGCCCACGGCACCCACTTCTACTTCGGCGCCGGCATGCCCACCACCGCCATGGAGGCGGGGGCGGATATGGCCGCCGTTTCCATGCACAAGTCCGGCGGCAGCCTGACGCAAAGCTCCTTCCTGCTCACCGGTCCCCGGATGAACCCCGGCCACGTGCGGCAGATCATCAACCTGACCCAGACCACCTCCGGCTCCTATCTGCTGATGTCCTCCCTGGACATCTCCCGCCGGATGCTGGCCCTCCACGGGCGGGAAATCTTCGCCAAGGTCTCCACCATGGCGGACTACGCCCGGGAGGAGGTCAACGCCATCGGCGGCTACTACGCCTTCGGCAAGGAGCTGGTGAACGGAGACTCCATCTTTGACTTTGACCCCACCAAGCTCTCCATCCACACCCGGGACATCGGCCTGGCGGGCATTGAGGTCTACGACATCCTCCGGGACGAGTACGACATCCAGATCGAGTTCGGCGACATCGGCAACATCCTGGCCTACCTGTCCATCGGCGACCGGCCCCAGGAGCTGGAGCGCCTGGTCTCCGCCCTGGCGGAGATCCGCCGCCGCTACCAGCGGGACGGCTCCGGTTTGCTTGACACCGAATACCTGGACCCCGAGGTGGTGGCCACCCCCCAGGAGGCCTTCTACGCCCCCAAGAAATCCGTGCCCCTGAACGAGAGCGAGGGCTGCGTCTGCAGCGAATTCGTCATGTGCTATCCTCCCGGCATCCCCATCCTGGCCCCCGGCGAGCGGATCACCCGGGACATCCTGGACTATATCCAGTTCGCCAAGGAAAAGGGCTGCTCCATGACCGGCCCCGAGGATCCGGATATTCTGCGGCTCAACGTGCTGGCCTGACGATCAAAATGTAGGGACAAGCCGTGCTTGTCCCTACACTCCATTTGCCAGGCGGTACAATATCGCGGACAAGCACGGCTTGTCCCTACAATATGAATGGGAGGTTACTCCATGGAACTCTGGTTCTCTGAATTTCATGCGCCGGATGTGAAGCACTCCATCCGGATCAACAAACACCTGTACTCTCACCAGTCGGATTTCCAGCGGATCGACATCTTTGAGACCCCGGAATTCGGCCGGGTCCTGGCCCTGGACGGCAACGTCCAGCTCACAGAACGGGACGAGTTTATCTACGACGAAATGATCACCCACGTCCCCATGGCTGTCCACCCGGGCATCAAGGACGTGCTGGTCATCGGCGCCGGCGACGGCGGCGTGGTGAAGGAGCTGGCCCGCTATGAGCGGATCGAGCGCATCGACCTGGTGGAGATGGACCCCGAGGTCATCAAGGCCTGCCGGGCCTATCTGCCGGAGAACGCCTCCCGTCTGGACGACCGCCGGGTCCACATCTACTACGACAACGCCCTGCGGTTCATCCGCCGCTGCTCGGAGCAGTACGACCTGATCATCGTGGACTCCACGGACCCCTTCGGCCCCTCCGAGGGCTATTTCACCAGGGAGTTCTACGGCATCTGCTACAACGCCCTCCGGGAGGACGGGATTATGGTAAACCAGCAGGGCTCTCCCTTCTATCAGCACGACGCGGAGGCCATGCAGCGCTCCCACCAGCGGATCGTCCACACCTTCCCGATATCCCGGGTCTACCAGGCCCATATTCCCACCTACGCCGCAGGCTACTGGACCTTCGGCTTCGCCTCCAAGAAATATCATCCCGTGGATGATCTGGACGCCGCGGGCTGGAACAAGCTGAATCTGCAGACCAAGTATTACACCACCCGGCTGCACGTGGGCGCCTTCTGTCTGCCGGCCTTCCTGGAGCAGCTGCTGCGGGAGGTGGAGTGATGCGGCAGAACGTGGAGACCTTCATCGGCTGCGACGCGGCCTTTGCGGACGCAAAAATCGTCCTTTTCGGCGCCCCCTTCGACTCCACCACCTCCTTCCGTCCCGGCGCCCGCTTCGGCTCCGCTGCCATGCGGCATGAGAGCTTCGGCATAGAGACCTGGAGTCCCTATCAGAATCTGGATTTGACCGACTATGCCGTCTTCGACGCCGGGGATCTGGAGCTCTGCTTCGGCTCTGCGGAAATGGCCCTGGCGGACATCCGGGCACGGGCGGAGGAGATCCTGCAGGCCGGGAAGCTGCCCCTGCTGCTGGGCGGCGAGCATCTGGTGACCCTGGGGTCCGTCCGGGCTGTGGCGGAGAAATACCCGGATCTGCACATCGTCCACTTTGACGCCCACGCGGATCTGCGGGACGACTACCTGGGCGCCAAGCTCAGCCACGCCTGCGTGATCCGCCGCTGCCACGAGCTGGTGGGGGACGGACGTATCCATCAGTTCTGCATCCGCAGCGGCGACCGGGAGGAATTCTGCTTCGCCAAGGCCCACACGGAGCTGCACCCCTTCGACTTTACCGGCCTGGAGGAGCTCTGCGACCGCCTTGCCCGCACCGGCACCCCTGTCTACTTCACCATCGACCTGGACTGCCTGGACCCGGCCTGCTTCCCCGGCACCGGCACCCCCGAGGCCGGCGGCGTCACCTTCCCCCAGCTTCTCAAGGCCATCCTGGCCGTAGCCAAAACCAACGTGGTGGCCGCGGACCTGAACGAGCTGGCCCCCATGCTGGACCCCAGCGGGGTTTCCACCGCCATGGCCTGCAAGGTCCTGCGGGAACTGCTGCTCGCTTTGCTCGCCAGTTGAAAATTGAAAATTGAGAGTTGAAAATGAAGGTGTTTTTCAGATTGCCATCTGAAAACCGTCGATTCGATGATCGGCTTTCGACAATGCACAGCCCGTAGGGGCGGCCAGTGGCCGCCCGCCCGACGCAAAAGCCTTCCCCGTTTGTCATTGCGAGCCAGTGCGCACACTTAAGTGACGGCCCAAATATGCAAGCCTCGGCGCAGCATATTTGGCTGCCGGAACTTATGCAGAGCTGGTTGTGGCAATCCGCATCCCCCGGATAGGATAATGGACAAAGGTGTTACCTATGCAGCGTTTTTTAAAAAAGAATAATACTGCCGAGAAACCAACCGATCCTGTGCAGGCTTCGGTTGAGAAGCCAGATATAAAGAAAGTTCTGGACGAGATCGAGGCCGCGGTTTACGCCCACCTGAAGCCCCTCGGCTTCCGGAAGCACGGCAGGACCCTCCACCGCTTCGTCTCCGGGGACATCTCCCAGGTTGTTTCATTTCAAGTTTACCGGAATATGATGGAGCCTTCAGACAAGTTCTGCGTCAACTTAGGCATCCGCGTCCCGGAATGCGCCGAGCGTAAATTCCAGCCATCCATTGAAAAGACGTACTATCAGGAACAGGAATGTACGCTCCGCTCCAGATTGGGCAGCGTTTCAGGGCGGAAAGAAGCTTGGTTTTCTCTGTGTGATGACCCGACGCAGACGACCGAGGCGATGATCGAGGAGCTGGACCATTTCGTCCTGCCTGTATACGACGTTCTGTGCAGCCGGGAAGCAATCCTTTCCAAACGGCGGGATTACCCGCAGATGGATACGATGGGCAGGCATTTGATCCCATTAGATGAGTGTTTTATTTTCGGCCATCTCGGAGATATGGACCGTGCCAGAGAACGCTTTGACGCGTTCTATCAGGAAAAACAGGACGAGCTTCAAAATGGAAGGAGCATTTATCTGGATCAGGGTATGCGCTATTATTCCTCAAGAGGGACTGTTTACGCCGCACAAAGCGGGTATTATACTGTTTTCGACGATGATGTTACGCGCATGCAGTTGAAAAATCTGGACGCGCTCGCCGTGGAGCTCGGTTTTCGTGAGCCGCCAACGGAATAACACGCAAAGACACTGCGTGCTATGGCCGCGGGGGTCCGCGGCCACTACGGAACAGTCACACCGGAACTTGATGTAGGGACAAGCATTGCTTGTCCGGCATTCGGTACGAATGCAATTTGTCAAAGGCAAATCACAAAAACCGACCGCCTGCGAGAAATCGCGCTTTGCGCGATTGTTCGCCTGCGGCGAACCGGACGAGCAATGCTCGTCCCTACAGGATAATCTTTCAGGTTTCACAAATATCAATTCAAATCACAGGAGGTAACAAATATGAGTAGAGTTCTCGTCATCGGCTGCGGCGGCGTCGCCAACGTGGCCATTCGCAAGTGCTGCATGCTGCCGGAGGTCTTCACCGAGCTTTGCATTGCCAGCCGGACCAAGTCCAAGTGCGACGCCCTGGCCGCGGAGCTGAAGGACAAGACTTCCACCGTCATCACCACCGCCCGGGTCAACGCCGACAGCGTGGAGGAGCTCTGCGCCCTCATCAACAGCTACAAGCCCGATCTGGTCATGAACATCGCCCTGCCCTATCAGGATCTCACCATCATGGAGGCCTGCCTCCGCTGCAAGGTCAACTACATGGACACCGCCAACTACGAGCCCGAGGACACCGACGATCCCGAGTGGCGCAAGGTCTACGAGAAGCGCTGCAAGGAAAAGGGTTTCTCCGCCCTCTTTGATTACAGCTATCAGTGGGCCTATCGGGAGAAGTTCGAGAAAGCCGGTCTCACCGCCCTGCTGGGCTGCGGCTTCGACCCCGGCGTGACCCAGGCCTACTGCGCCTACGCCAAGAAGCATGAGTTCGACGAGATCGACACCATTGACATCCTCGACTGCAACGGCGGCGACCACGGCTACGCCTTCGCCACCAACTTCAACCCCGAGGTGAACCTGCGGGAGGTCAGCGCTCCCGGCTCCTACTGGGAGGACGGCCACTGGGTGGAGATTCCTCCCATGGCCATCAAGCGGGAGTACAACTTCGACCAGGTGGGCAACAAGGATATGTACCTGCTGCACCACGAGGAGATCGAGTCCCTGGCGGAGAACATCCCCGAGGTGAAGCGTATCCGCTTCTTCATGACCTTCGGCCAGAGCTATCTGACCCACATGAAGTGTCTGGAGAACGTGGGCATGCTCTCCACCACCCCGATTAACTTCGAGGGCCACGAGATCGTTCCCATCAAGTTCCTGAAGGCTCTGCTGCCGGATCCCGCCTCCCTGGGCCCCCGGACCCACGGCAAGACCAACATCGGCTGCATCTTCACCGGCCGCAAGGACGGACAGGAAAAGAAATACTATATCTACAACGTCTGCGATCACCAGGAATGCTACAAGGAGGTCGCCTCCCAGGCCATCTCCTACACCACCGGCGTACCGGCCATGTGCGGCGCTCTCATGATGCTCACCGGCAAGTGGATCAACCCCGGCGTTCACACCGTGGAGGAGTTTGACCCCGATCCCTTCCTGGACGCCCTGGACAAGTACGGCCTGCCCAGGTCCGAGTCCCACGACCCGGTGCTGGTACCGTGACGGCCGAGACCCGCGCCGGAGAGATCCTGGCAGGGGTGGCGGCCCGGACCGGCTGCAAATTCCTGCTGGCCCAGAAGGCCTTTTCCAACTATGACTGCTACCCGGTGCTGGCGCCTTACCTGGCGGGCACCGAGGCCAGCGGTCTGTTTGAGGCGCGGCTGGGCGCCGAGGAGCTGCCGGAGAAGGAGGTTCACGTGTTCTGCGGGGCCTACCGGGAGCAAGATTATGAGGAGCTGCTGCGATATGCGGGGCACATTGTCTTTAACTCCCCGGCCCAGCTGGCCAAGTTCGGCCCCCGGGCCAGGGCCGCGGGCAAGAGCCTGGGCCTGCGGATCAACCCGGAGTGCTCCACCCAGGAGGGCCACGAGATCTACGACCCCTGCGCCCCCGGCTCCCGGCTGGGCACCACCCGGGCCCAATGGGACAAGCAGATGACCCCTGCGTTGGTCGCCCTGCTGGACGGTCTCCATTTCCACACCCTCTGTGAGCAGGATGCCGACGCTCTGGAGGTCACCCTGGGAGCCGTGGCGGAGAAATTCGGAGACGTCCTTCCCAAAATGAAATGGCTCAACATGGGCGGCGGCCACCACGTGACCCGGCCCGACTACGACATTCCCCGGCTGGAACGGTGCATTCGATTCGCCCAGGCCAAATGGGGCGTAACCGTGTACCTGGAGCCCGGAGAGGCCTGGGCGCTGAACGCCGGCTTTTTGGCCAGCCGGGTGCTGGATCTGACGGAGAACAACGGCGTAAAAAACGCGATTTTAGACTGCTCCGCCGCCTGCCACATGCCGGACGTGATCGAGATGCCGTATCAACCGCCGGTCTATGGAGCGGCGGCCGTGCAGGCGGCCGATGACCGCCTGCACGAGGGAACAGGGAACAGGGATCAGGGAACAGGATTTGTTTATCGACTGGGTGGGCCCTCCTGTCTGTCGGGGGACGTGATCGGGGATTACGAATTTGACCACGCCCTGGAAATCGGGGAACTGGTGCTCTTCGGGGACCTGGCCATCTACTCCACCTGCAAGAACAACACCTTCAACGGGATGCCGCTGCCGGACATTTACCGCCGCAAGGAGGACGGCAGCCTGGAACGCCTCACCAGCTTCGGCTACCGGGATTTCAAATACCGTTTGGGCCGCTAAGCTCCACCGTAGGGGGCGGCGTCCTCCGCAGCGAAGCAAGTCCTTTAGGGGACGCCCCGGAGCTTCCGAAATTCGATACCTGCGGGCCGTCGAGGACGCCGGCCCCTACGGGATCAACGCAAGGAGAACCGCTATGACCAACATTCCAATCAAAATACTCCGCGAAGGCGCTATTTTTCCGACTTACGCCACGGCTCAATCCGCCGGGGCGGATTTGTACGCCTGTCTGGAGGTTCCCGTGACGCTGGGGCCCGGGGAGACGAAAATGATCCCCCTGGGCTACTCCCAGCCCCAGACCATTCACCCCGGCGAGCGCATCGCCCAGCTGGTGATTGTCCCCTGTATGGCCGCCGCCTTTACCGAGGCGGACGAGCTGGATGAAACGGAAAGAGGCGCGGGAGGATTTGGATCCACCGGAACAAATTGAAAGTTGAAAGTTGAAAATTGAAAATGAATGTGTTTTTCAAATCGCGATTTGAAAAACACCGATCACTTTCAACTTTACATTTTCAACTTTCAACTCAAAAAGGAGATTGCCATGTTCTTGCCCATCAGCAAAAAAGATACGCTCGCCCGGGGCTGGGAGCAGTGCGACTTCGTGTACGTCATCGGGGACGCCTATGTGGACCACCCCTCCTTTGGGCATGCCATCATCTCCCGGGTACTGGAGCACGCGGGCTACAGGGTGGGCATCATTGCCCAGCCTGACTGGAAAAATCCCGCCTCCATTGACGTACTGGGACGCCCCAGGCTGGGCTTTCTGGTCATGGGCGGAAACATGGACTCCATGGTGAACCACTATTCTGTCTTCAAGCACCACCGGAAAACCGACGCCTACACCCCCAGCGGCCTCACGGGCAAGCGCCCGGACTACGCCACGGTGGTCTACTGCAACCTGATCCGCCAGACCTACAGGGACGTGCCCATCATCATCGGCGGCATGGAGGCCAGCCTCCGCCGTCTGGCCCACTATGACTACTGGAGCGACAAAATGAAGCGCTCCATTCTGCTGGATTCCCAGGCGGATCTGCTGCTCTACGGCATGGGAGAGCGCTCCATCGTGGAGGTGGCCGACGCCCTGAACGCGGGGCTCTCGGTCCATGAC
>CACXJE010000022.1 GCA_902767915.1 Oscillospiraceae bacterium
GGACTTCTTCACGGCCTCGCAGTCCAGAACCTTCACAGCCCGGAAATCGGACTTGGAGAAGGTCTCAAAATCCACCTGATCGGCGAACAGCGGCTCAATGACCACGTTGGAGAAGTCGATGACCTCCTCCGCGGGCGCTGCGGCGGCGGTCGCCGCGGGAGCGGCTTCACCCTCCGCGGGCTTGGCGGCTTCCTCGCTGCCGGTTTTCAGAGGCTTCATGGTGGGGAAGAGCAGCACGTCCCGGATGGCCGCGGAGTCGGTGAGCAGCATGCACAGCCGGTCGATGCCGTAGCCGATGCCGCCTGTGGGGGGCATACCGATTTCCAGGGCGTTCAGGAAATCCTCGTCGGTGGTGTTGGCCTCCTCGTCGCCCTTGGCCAGCTGCTCCTCCTGGGCCTTGAACCGGGCCCGCTGGTCGATGGGGTCGTTCAGCTCGGAGTAGGCGTTGCACATCTCCCAGCCGTTCATGTAGAGCTCAAAGCGCTCCACATAATCCGGATCCTCGGGCTTGCGCTTGGTGAGGGGAGAGATCTCCACCGGGTGATCCATAATGAAGGTGGGCTGCAGCAGCTTGTCCTCCACAAAGGTCTCAAAGAAGAGATTCAGGATGTCGCCCTTGGTGTGGCGGTCCTCGAAGGGCACCTCGTGGGCCTTGGCCAGGGCCCGGGCTTCCTCCAGACTGTGGATCTGGTCAAAATCCACGCCGGCGTACTGCCGGACAGCCTCCCGGATGGTGAGCCTTGCAAAGGGCTTGCCCAGGTCCATCACCACGCCGTTGTAGACGATGGTGGTGGTGCCCAGCACCTCCCGGGCCACGTGCCGGAACATATCCTCGGTCAGGTCCATCATGCCGTGGTAATCGGTGTAGGCCTGATAGAGCTCCATCAGGGTGAACTCCGGATTGTGCCGGGTGTCCATGCCCTCGTTGCGGAAGACCCGGCCGATCTCATAGACCCGCTCCAGGCCGCCCACGATCAGCCGCTTCAGATAGAGCTCCAGGGAGATCCGGAGCTTGAAATCCTCGTCCAGGGCGTTGAAATGGGTGGTGAAGGGACGGGCAGCGGCGCCGCCGGCGTTGGTCACCAGCATGGGGGTCTCCACTTCCAGGAAGCCCCGGGCGTCCAGATAGCGGCGGATGCTGCTGAGGATCCGGGACCGCTTGATAAAGGTGTCCTTCACGTCCTCGTTCATGATCAGGTCCACATAGCGCTGCCGGTAGCGCAGGTCTGTGTTGGTCAGACCGTGATACTTCTCCGGCAGGGGCTTCAGGGACTTGGAAAGCAGGGTCACGCTGCGGGTACGGACGGAAATCTCGCCCCGCTCGGTGCGGAAGACGGGACCTTCCACGCCCACGATGTCGCCCACGTCCAGCTTCCGGCAGCGGGCGAAGGGCTCCTCGCCCATCTCGTCCACCTTGATGTAGAGCTGGATGCGGCCGGTGCGGTCCTGCAGATCCGCGAAGATGGCCTTGCCCATGCCCCGCTTGGACATGATCCGTCCGGCCAGGCGAACGGTCTGCTCCTGGAAGCTGTCAAAGGCTTCCTTGACCTCCCGGGCATGATTGGTCACGTCGAACTTGGTGATCTGAAAGGGGTCTCTGCCCTCCTGCTGCAGCTCCTGCAGCTTTTCCCGGCGGACCCGAACCTGGTCCACCAGGGGCAGCTCAGACTGGGGTACAAATTTTGCCACGTTGTATCCTCCTGTATCAGACGCTGCGCTCCACGGAGAGGATCTCAAACTGGAGCGTACCGATGGGGGCCTCGACCTCCACGACGCTGCCGGCGGCCTTGCCCAGCATGGCCCGGCCGAAGGGGGAGTCGTCGGAGATCTTCAATACCTTGGGGTTGGCCTCCTGGGAGCCGACAATGGCGTAGACCTCGGTCTCGTCGGTTTCCAGGTCCCGGACCTTGACGGTGCAGCCCAGTCCCACGCGGCCGACGGTGTCGTCCGCCTCCTCGTCGTCGATGATGACGGCGTGGGCCAGAATGTTTTCAACCTCTGCAATGCGGCCGTAGAGCTGGGCCTGCTCGTTTTTGGCCTCGTCGTATTCGCTGTTTTCGGACAGGTCGCCGAAGGAGCGGGCCTCCTTCAGATGCTCGGCAACTTCCTTTTCGCGGGTGGTTTTGAGATAGTGGAGCTCCTTTTCCAGCTCAGCGAGCCGGATGCTGGTCAGCTTGAATTCTTTCGCCATGGTTCAACCGCCTTTCTGAATGGTTTTTCCATTTTTGCCGATATAGTATACATTAAGGCAAGACGTTTGTCAACACCTCAATGGCCTTTTTCAGCTGCTCGTCTTTTTCCTTTTCCATGCGTCCGTAGTAGAGATCCAGCTTTTCCTCGTCGGAGATCTCCACCACATGATCCGGGGTGATGCCCTTGCCCACCAGGCTGACGCCGTTAGGGGTGGTGTAGCGGCCCACGGAGATGTTGATGGCGGAGCCGTCGGACAGGGGAATGGTGTTCTGGAAATAGCCCTTGCCGTAGGTCTGCTCGCCCACGATCTGGGCCGCGCCGTATTCCTGCAGGGCGGCGGCAAAGAACTCCGCCGCGGAATAGGAGTCGTAGTTTACCAGCACCGCCATGGGGATTTCGATGTGATCCTCGTCGGAATAGTCCACACTCTCCCGGCCGTTGTAATTGACGCTGCGGAACAGGGGACCCTCCGGCAGGATATAGTCCAGCAGGTTTACCAGCTCGTGCTTGTAGCCGCCCGGATTGTAGCGCACGTCAAAGATGATGCCCTCCGCGCCGGCAGCCTGGGCCTGCTGGATGGCGGCGATGGTGTCGGAGGCCGCGTTGGAGTCGAAGTTTCGGATCCGGATGTAGTACAGGCCGTTTTCCAGATCCTCACAGGTGACGTTGACCACCTTGATGGGGGCCCGGGTGATGGTGACGTCGGACCGTTGGCCCTCCCGCTCAATGGTCAGGGTCACGTCGGTGCCTTCCTCGCCCCGGACCAGGTTCTTGGCGCTGTTCAGATCCAGCGCCTCCTCGGAGCCGTCCAGCACCGGAAGCCCCTCCACACCCACCAGCAGATCGCCGATCTGCAGTCCGGCGTGATAGGCGGGGCTGTCGGGGGTGACGTCGGTGATCAGCAGGCCGTGGGCCACCCCCTCGGAGGTGATGGTCACGCCGATGCCCACATAGGAATTGGAGACGGTCTCCAGATAGGAATCGTATTCCTCCGCGGGGATATAGTAGCTCCACTCGTCCCCCAGGCCCTCGATCATCCCGGAGGCCACGGAGTCCGCCAGCTTCTTCTCGTCGATCTCGCCGATGAAGAAGGCGTCTACGTAGGTTTCGATCTCCGAGAGCTTGCGCTGGTAATCGTGGGTGTTGTAAAGCTCCGGCATCAGCTCCTCCGGGGTCTCGGGCTCCGTCTGGGGCTCGGGCTCCGTCTGAGGAGCGGCGGCGGAGGGATCATAGGCCGGATCCAGCAGGGAAATGGCGGCGGTGAGCTGGGCGTCATCCTCCTTGGCCAGACGGCCGTAGTAGAAGTCGGATTTCTCCGCGTCGGTGAGGGCCACCGGCACGTCGGGGGTCACGCCCTTGCCCACCAGGCTGACGCCGTTGGGGGTGGTGTATTTGCCGATGGAGATGTTGATGGCAGAGCCGTCGGAGAGCTGGAAGGCGGACTGGAAATAGCCCTTGCCGTAGGTCTGCTCGCCCACCACCTGGGCGTAGTTGTATTCCTGCAGGGCCGCGGCAAAGAACTCCGAGGCGGAATAGGAATTGTAGTTGGCCAGGACCACCATGGGCATGTCCACGTGGTCCGGGTCGGAATAGTCCACCTTTTCCGCGCCGGTATAGTCCACGCTGCGGAACAGGGGGCCCTCCGGCAGAATATAGTCCAGCAGGGAAACCAGCTCCCGCTTGAGTCCGCCGGGGTTGTAGCGCACGTCGAAGATGATGCCCTTGGCGCCGTTCTCCTTGGCGGCCTCAATGGCGGCAATGGTGTCCTGAGCGGCGTTGTTCTCAAAGTTCCGGATCCGGATGTAGGCCAGATCGCCGTCCACGGTCTCCGAGGTCACGTTCACAGTCTTGATGGGGGCCCGGACAATGGTGTAGTCCCTGGCTGTCCCGTCCCGCTCCACAGTCAGAGTGACGGTGGTGCCCTCCTCGCCCCGGACCGCGTTCTTGGTGGCGTCCATGTCCAGCGCTTCGTCGGAGCCGTCCAGTACGGGCTTGCCGTCCACCGCCACGATCAGGTCGCCGGGCAGCAGGCCTGCGGCCTCCGCGGGACTGCCGGGGGTCACGTCGGTGATGCTGACGCCTCTGGGGATATCCTGGGTGGTGATGGTCACGCCGATGCCAACGTAGGCGTTGGCAACGCTTTCCCGGTAGGAGGCATACCGATCCGCGGTCATGTAGTAGCTCCATTCGTCGCCGAGGCCCTCGATCATGCCCGCTGCCACAGCGTCGGCCATGGCCTCGTCGTCCACGTCGCCGATAAAGTACGTGTCAATATAGGATTGAATCTCTTGGGCCTTTTGGTTGTAGGTGAGGGACTTGGACTTCTTTGCCGCCTGGGCCTTGGCAATGGCCATGACGCCCCAGCTCAGCAGCAGGGTGACAAGGGCGGTAATCGCCACAGTGATCAAAACCGCCCGTACCAGCCGCTGCCGGGGAGCCCGATCCATGGAATCATATTCGTCGTTCATAGGGTGTACCTTCTTCCGTCAGGATAATAGAGGATTCCCACAGCTCCCCTGGGGGAAGCTGTGGGAGCAATTGCCTTTGTGTAAATGGGTGCTGCCTGTCAGGGCAGGTAGGACAGCGGGTTCACAAGAGACCCGTTGTAATAGATGGTCAGATGCAGGTGGGGAGCGGTGGACCAGCCGGTGCTGCCCACGTAGCCGATGACCTGTCCGCGGGTGACGTAGGTGCCCGGGGAAACAATGTAGCGGCACATGTGGCCGTAGAGGGTGGAGAAGCCGTTGCCGTGGTTGATGACCACGTGGTTGCCGTAGGCGGTGCCGTAGGTGGCGGTGGTCACGGTGCCGGAGGCACAGGCATAGATCGGGGTGCCGTAGTAGGCGCCGATGTCGATGCCGCTGTGGTTGCTGTAAACGTGGGTGATGGGATGGACCCGGGGCCCATAGTAGCAGGTGATGGTATGGCAGTCGCTGGGCCAGATGAAGCCGTAGCCGCTGACTCTTGCGCCGCTGGAGGAGCTGCCGCCGCCGGAGGAACTGCCGCCGCCGGAGGAGCTGCCGCCGGAGGACCCGCCGCCCGTAGATGCCTGTTCTCTGGCGGCTGCCTCCCGCTCCCGCTGTTCCCGTTCCTTCCGGGCCTTTTCCTCAGCGGCCTTTCTGCGGGCCTCCTCCTCGGCGGCTACCGCCGCCTTGTAGTTTTTCTCCTGAGTGGCAATCTGGGCCAGCAGATAGTTCTGGGCGTCCTCATACTTCTGGGCGGCGGCCTCCAGGGCCTCCTTGTCCGCCCAGAGCTCGGCGAAGACCTCGTCCGCCTCAGCCCGCTCCTGCTCCAGGGCTGCCTCGTCCTGGGCCAGCTGCTCCTTGGTCTCCTCCAGGGCGACCTTCTCCAGGGCCAGCTCCTGACGGGCGGTTTCAATGGCCTCCGCGGCGGCCTCGATCTTGTCGATCATCCGGGCGTCCGCCAGGGCGATCTCGTTGATCATATCCACCCGGCTCAGCATATCCGAAAAGCTGCTGGCCTTGAAGAGAATGGACCAATAGGTGATCTTGCCGTTTTCCTCCATGGAGCGGATCCGGGCCTTGTATTGCTCGCTGAGCCGATCCCGTTCTGCCAGGGCGTCGTCCAGCTCGTTCTGTTTTTCCGCGATCAGCAGATTGTATTCCTGGATCTGCTGGGTCTTGTTTTCAATGGAATCCTGGATCAGCGCGATTTTCTGGTCGATCTGGCCCTTTTTCTCCACCAGATCCAGCAGCTCGGACTGGTTGCCGGAAATTTCCTTGTCCAGCTCCTGCTGCTTCTGCTCGATGGCGGCCTCCTGCTTTTTCAGCCCCTCGATCTTCTCCTGAATCTCCTTGGAGCTTTCGCCGAAGGCGGGAATCACGATGGACATGACCAGAGCCAGCGCCAGGATCGCCGCGATCACGCCGATGATTACACGACGGTACTTATACATTGTGACCTCCTTTACACGTCAAGGAACTTCCGGATGGACATCACGCTACCGAAAATACCTACAAACAGGCCCGCGGCGCCGAAGGTGGCGACCATGGGGACCAGAAGCTCCCGGAAGGGAACGATGTCGAACATTTTTAGCACGCTGTCGGCCTTCTGGATTTCCCGGGCCAGCAGATTGTACAGACCCCACTCGATGAAGAAGGCGAAGGCGCTGGAGAAAACGCCGATCAGGAAGCCCTCCACAAAGTAGGGGAACCGGATAAACCGATTGGTGGCGCCGATCATCTTCATGATGGCAATTTCATCCCGCCGGTCATACATGGCCAGCTTGATGGTGTTGGAGATCATAAACAGCGACACGATCAGCAGCACCGCGATGATCACAAAGGAGGCGATGTTCAGCACCCGCTGGATGGTGGTGAAGCCCTTGGCCAGCTCCTCCCGGGCCCGGACGTGATCCACGCCCTGGACCTGCTCGATGAGCTTCACGGTCTCGTCCATTTTGGAGTTGTCCTCCAGGGTGACCTCCACCCGGTGGAGGAAGTAGCTGCCGTCGATGCCCTGGTAGGTATCGCCGCCGCCCTGGCCTTCCACAAAGGCCTTGCCGGCCTCATCCTTGGAGACAAAGACGGCCTCCTCCACGTTGTCCAGAGAGCGGATCAGCGTCTCGACGGTCCTGGCCTCCTGCTCGTCATACTTCTCGTCGATAAAGGCGAGGATGATGTTTTCCCGCTCCAGGATCCGCACCATATTCCGCAGATTGTAGAGGATGGAGGCGAAGCTGCCGATGATGACCAGACAGGCCACCGTGACGCAGATGGCGGCAAAGGACATAAATCCGTGGGTGAACATGTTGTGTACACCCTCTTTGAACAGATACCCAGCTTTTCTAATCCTCTTCATTGATATAGTACCCATCCATTCCGTCATTGATCACACGGCCTTCGTTGATTGCAATGACACGTTTGGTAAAGCGGTTGACCAGCTCCCGTTCGTGGGTCACCACCATTACCGTGGTTCCAAGCGCGTTGATGCGCTCCAACAGCATCATGATCTCATAGGAGCGGACCGGATCCAGGTTGCCGGTGGGCTCGTCGGCGATGATCATGGAGGGGTTGTTCACCAGGGCCCTTGCGATGGCGACACGCTGCTGTTCGCCGCCGGAGAGCTCGTTGGGATAGCGTCTGCCGCGGTTTTCCAGGCCCACCAGATCCAGTACATAGGGCACCCGCTGCTGGATCTGCTTGCCGCTGGCGCCCACGATCCGCATGGAGAAGGCCACGTTCTCAAACACGGTCTTGTTTTCGATCAGGCGGAAATCCTGGAAGATGACGCCCACGGTCCGCCGCAGATAGGGAATGTGGCGGGCTTTGATCCGCTCCAGCTGGTAGCCGTTGACGTGGATGGAGCCGGAGGTGGGCTCCAGCTCTGCGGTCAGAAGCTTGATGATGGTGGACTTGCCGGAGCCGGAGGGACCCACCAGAAAGACGAACTCGCCGTCGTCAATGTGCAGGGAAACGCCCTCTAAGGCCCGGTTGCCCGCCTCATAGACCTTGGTTACGTTTTGAAAATCAATCATGAGAAACTCCTTCGGCTTTAGAACAGTTTGTTGTCTCTGGAAGCCAGATACTTTTTGACCATAAGGGCCACCTTGAAGATGATGGCGTGGTCGAATTCCCGGAGATCCAGGCCGGTGAGCTTTTTGATCTTTTCCAGCCGGTAGACCAGGGTGTTCCGGTGGACAAAGAGCTTCCGGGAGGTCTCGGAGACATTCAGGTTGTTCTCAAAGAATTTGTTGATGGTGAACAGGGTCTCCTGATCCAGGGTGTCGATGGAGTTCTTTTTGAAGACCTCGTCCAGGAAGATCTCGCAGAGGGTGGTGGGCAGCTGGTAGATCAGCCGGCCGATGCCCAGGTTTTCGTAGGTGATGATGGACTTCTCGGTGTCGAAGACCTTGCCCACCTCGATGGCCACCTGGGCCTCCTTGTAGGAATCGGCCAGCTCCCGCAGATGCTCCGCCACGCCGCCGATGCCGATGGTGCACTTGAGATAGAGCTGGCTTTTCAGGGCCTCCTCCATGGAAAGGGCGATGCCCATAAGCTCGGCGGAGTCGCAGTCGGTGCGGACCGTTTTGACCACGGCGATGTCGGTTTCGTTGATGGAAATCACGAAATCCTGCTGCTTGTCGGGGAACAGCCCCTGCAGCACGTCCACCGCGGCCACATCCGCGGGCCCGTTCTGGCGGACCAGGAAAACCGTGTGATTCTGATCCGGCTGGAAGTGCAGCTCCTTGGCCCGGATGTAGATGTCGCCGGGGAGGATGTTGTCGGTGATGATGTTTTTGACAAAGGTGGCCTTATCGTGCTTTTCCTCGTAGTAGGTTTTGGTACAGTTCAGGGTGACCTGGGCCATGATGCAGAGGCTGTTGGCCAGCTCGTCCTCGCCGTCCACATAGACGGCGTAGTCAAAGCTGCTGCCGAAGCTGTTCAGGGCTTTGACGGTTTTTCCGGAGAAATGGACGGTCTGATCCTCGGATAAGGTGACCAGCCGGGCCAGCTTGGGAAGCTTGGTCCCGATCTGCGCGGGAACGCTGCAGGCGACCAGAGTCCCTTCGGCGTCGATAACGCCGATCTGGCGGTCGGTGGCGGCCTTCATCTGCTGGATCACGTCAGAGAAGATGTGAGTAGTCATAGTGATATTCTCCATATCAATCAAGTTGAAATTGGTCGTTTTTCTGTACGTCTACCCACTATCATAACCGATTTTTGTTGACTTTGCAAGAGGTATTTGGAGGTTTTTTGAAAAAAGCCGGATAAAATTTATGCAATACCACAACAAAACTGGCATTGTACCCAATTTTGACCGAGAGAAACCTGGGATTTTTTCAACGTTCTGTCAACGCATCCGTTTGGTCAAAATGAACAGGAGCAGTTTACGTAATCCGGGGATCCCGGCTCAGGGAGCCAATTCCGCCGCCAGCTGCGCATACTCCCCGGCGGTCAGCTCCCGCAGGGCGCCCCGGGGGAGACCCTCCAGGGTCAGAAAGCCCTCCCGGTCCCGCCGCAGATAGGTGACGGGCAGACCCCGGCTGGCCATCATCCGCCGGACCTGGTGGTATTTGCCCTCGGTAACGGTGACCTCGCTCTCCCCGGGGCCCAGGGACCGCAGCTTGGCGGGCAGGCACAGGGTTCCGTCCTTCAGAACCAGCCCTGCCTGAAAGGCCTCCGCGTCGGCGGGGGAGGCGGTCCCCTCGTGGCGGGCGTAGTAGCGCTTTTCCACCCGGTATTTGGGGGAGATCAGCCGGTGCTGCAGCGCGCCGTCGTTGGTGAGCAGCAGCAGACCCTCGGTGTCCTTGTCCAGCCGTCCCACGGGCACCACGTCCAGCCTGCGGTATTCCTCCGGGATCAGCTCCATCACGGTCCGGTCTCTGGGATCGTCGGTGGAGGTCACATAGCCTGCGGGCTTGTGCAGCAGCAGAACGATCTGCCGCTTTGCTGCCACCGGATTGCCCGAAAGGGTGACGGCGTCCTTTGCCTCGTCGATTTTCGTCGCCCCGTCGGTGACCACCCTGCCGTTGACCCGGACGGCCCCGGTTTTCAGGATGGCCTTGAGCTCCCGGCGGGAGGCGGCGCCGGCTTCGGAGAGAAATTTGTCCAGTCTTTGCATGATAAACCCCGTTCTAACCGAGCCCGGACGGGCATAGGTTGGAGTGTGATAACGAATACTGACCCCGGTCAGTAGAGATTCGGAGGGAGCATCTATGTTTGTATTGACAGCCAAGGTCTCCAAGACCAAGCTCGCTGCCATCGTGACCCTGATTATTGCCGCCATCGTCGCGGCCGCGGTGGTGATCGCCGCCAAAACGGATCGGCCCGAAACCGACAAGGCGGATACCAACGAGGGCAGAGTGGCCTTTCTGGCAGCCTATGGCTGGGAGGTGGACGCCCAGCCTGTCCAGACCCAGACCGTCACCGTCCCGAAAAAGGACTCGGAGATCTTTTCCCGGTATAACCGGCTGCAGCAGAGCCAGGGCTATGATCTGACGGATTACGCGGGCAAAACCGTCAACCGGTACGTCTATGAGATTCTGAACTATCCGGAGGCGACCCATCCCGTCTATGCCACGCTGTTTGTCTATGAGGGAAGAGTGATCGGCGGCGACGTGACCGATACCGCCCCGGACGGGGTCATGCACGGCTTTGCGAAGCCCAAAAGCGCCGGGGAATAGGAGAGAGGCCCTCCCGGCCGCAGACTCCCACATTTCTGAACCTATCCTACCACAGAGATATTACAAAAATATTACAATTTGAGATAATTTTTCAGAATTTTTTTCTTGCAATTTCGATGCCCCGGCGCTATAATACGTTCAACTGAATCAAGTAAATCTTCAGGGCAGGGTGAAATCCCCGACCGGCGGTATAGTCCGCGAGCCTTCGGGCCGATCCGGTGCAACTCCGGAACCGACAGTATAGTCTGGATGGAAGAAGATGCGAAACATGGCTTCCAGCCGTGCGTTTGCCTGAAGACTTACGGGTTTTCAGGCAGATTTTTTTAGGAGTGAGAAGCATGAAACAAAAAAAGGTAAACATCCGCTACATTGCCTGCATGGGCATGTTCACCGCCCTGGCGTTTCTGGCGGTGGTGGCAACGGAGTGGATCCCCAAGATCAGCGGCTTTCTGAGCTATGAGCCCAAGGACGCGATCATCGTGATCGCCGGCTTTATTTTCGGGCCCCTGAGCTGTGTGATCCTGTCGATCCTGGTGCCCTTGATCGAGCTTTTGACCATCAGCAGCACCGGCCCCTGGGGGTTCTTGATGAACGCGGTGGCCAGCTGCGCCTTTACGGTGCCGGCGGCCTGGATCTATTCCAAAAAGAAGACCATGGGCGGCGCGGTCCTTGGCCTGGCGGTGGGTATGCTGTTTATGACCGGCTGCATGCTGATCTGGAACTACATCGTGACGCCCTACTACATGACCATGGGCCCCATTACGGACGTAGCGGAGAAGCGGAAGACCGTCGGCGGGATGCTGACCACGGTGTTTCTGCCCTTCAACCTGATCAAGGGCGGCATGAACGCCGGCCTGGCCATGCTGCTGTATAAGCCGGTGGTCACGGCCCTGCGGGGCGCAGGCCTGGTGTCTCAAAGCCAGGGCAAGAAGGGCAGATTCAACCTGGGCTTCACCCTGTTCGCCCTGGCGGTGCTGGTGACCTTCCTCCTGCTGTTCCTGGTGAAGCTGGGCAAGATCTGAGCTCTTCGACGTTCAACCACACTTCCCGCCAAAAAACCTCCCCTAACACTGCGAAGCAGTTTTAGGGGAGGGGGACCGGCCTCAAGGCCGGTGGAGGGGTTTATGCCCTAAGCCCGCAACCACCTGCCAACTTTTTTTCGCACCCGACAAAATTTCTATTGAATTTTGCGAATTGATCTGCTATAATATATTCCACAAGTGAAAAGTTGCGGATATAGTTCATCGGTAGAACGTCAGCTTCCCAAGCTGAACAGGAGGGTTCGACTCCCTTTATCCGCTCCATCGTCGGAGATTTCTCCGTAGGGCACAGAAACGGCAGTCGCAAGGTGCGGCTGCCGTTTCTTCGACTTTTATTCTCAAAACTTGAAATTCCCCGGGCGCTCTGCTATAATTTCAGTAAAGCGTTTTGAACTGGAGTGTGTGCTATGAGCTACAGATCGGATTTGACCCTGGATCCCTCCGGCTTTGTGGTGCTGGCGGACCTTGTGCCCGGCATTGTGCAGGAGATCCGCTACTATTCCACCTATAATTTCATCGGGGATCGGATCGACGGCTATGAGGAGCCCTGCGCCATCCTGACCCGGGAGGCCGCCCGGGCCGTGAAGGCCGCCAGCAACGAGCTGCTGGTGCAGGGTTATCGCCTGAAGGTGTTCGACGCCTATCGACCTGCCGCGGCGGTGAAGCATTTTGTTTTCTGGGGCATTGAAGACCAGGACGTGCGGATGAAGCCCTATTTCTATCCCGACCTGGAAAAGCAAGCTCTCTTTGCGGAGGGCTATATCGCCAAGCGCTCCAGCCACAGCCGGGGCAGCACGATCGATCTGACGCTGCTGGATATGAAAACCGGCAAGGAGCTGGACATGGGCAGTCCCTTCGACTTTTTCAGCGAGGTTTCCCACCCGGACTATCGGGGCATCACCGAGGAGCAGTATCGCAACCGGATGCTGCTGCAGCGGGTCATGGTCCGCAACGGCTTCGTGCCGCTGGACTGCGAGTGGTGGCATTTCACCCTGAAGGACGAGCCCTATCCGGATACCTATTTCGATTTCCCGGTGTCCTCGGCCTATCTGCGGAAATAATCGCCCTGCCGCGCAGAAATCCGGCAGGGGCCAAGAATAAAGCAGACGCAAAAACCTCCCCTAAGGCCGTAAGGCTTTCGGGGAGGGGAACCGCCACGTGTCGGTGCATTTTCTGTCAAACAGCGTTCGACCTGCCATGCGTTTTCCCTCCGGTTCCGGGTCGCCTCAGCTCCGATAAATCGTGTAATCCAGAGAGAAGCCGCAGTCCTCTCCGGCGATGCGCAGATAAACCTCTGAGCCGTCGTTTCGGAAGGAATAGGTTTGCCCGGCTTCGTTGACGGTGAAATCATGGAGGATTTCCTTGTCGGTGCAGAGAACCAGCCGGGCGTTGCCCTTGCTGACGGTCCAGGACAGCTCGATCTGATAGCTGCCCTTGCCGGAGAAGGTTTCCAGGGTGTCCACTCCATGCAGGGTTTTGACGCTGACCTTGTATTTGTTGTTGATCTGAGAAGAGGCGGAGCCGATTTTCGTAGAGCTGCCGCCCTTCAAAATGTCTCCCTCGGTCAGAGACTGCAGGCTGTAGTCGTCGGGGCCGTTGGTGTCCTTGTAGGATTTGCAGCCGGTGAGCAGAAGGACCAGACAGAGCAAGAGCGAAAGAATAAGAAACTGCTTTTTCATAGATGGGGAACCCTCTTTCCTACGGAATGGTCAGGCCGCCGGTTTCGGCACACCATGTATATAAATGGTATCCCGTCCGGAGATCCGATTCCATTATAGCAGACGCCGGGCGGAAGCGCAAGATGCTGCCGGGGCGAATTCCCGGAAGCATGGCAAAAAAAGTGAAAAAACTACTTGACAAACAGACAAACGGCCGCTATAATAAACCATGCTTGTTC
This sequence comes from Oscillospiraceae bacterium, assembly GCA_902767915.1. Classification (GTDB taxonomy): domain Bacteria; phylum Bacillota; class Clostridia; order Oscillospirales; family Oscillospiraceae; genus JAFRPC01. The sequence continues at coordinate 13,277 of CACXJE010000022.1, forward strand.
GAGCCGTGCTGGTATAGCTCAGTTGGTAGAGCAGCTGATTTGTAATCAGCAGGTCGGGGGTTCGAGTCCGTCTACCAGCTCCATTCCCCAAAGAGCAAAAACGGAACGGTTTGGGCAGCAACGAATATGGGGGAATTCCCGAGTGGCCAAAGGGGACAGACTGTAAATCTGCTGGCACCGCCTTCGGTGGTTCGAATCCACCTTCCCCCACCAAAGCCCGGAAAACCTTGAAAAATCAAGGGTTCCGGGCTTTTCGTTTGCTCTTTCTGTCCTCTTTTTGGGACGAAAAAAGACGAGAGAAAACGAAGAAAAACGAGCTGATTTGTTGTCAGATTGTTGTCAAATTTGATGTCAAAATCAGCGGCTATTTCTGATTATGAAATAGAAACAGCAGGGGGATATGATCCCTCCTGCTGATTTTTTATTCTGCTGTTTTCTTTTTCCGCCTGGCCTTCTCCGGGTGGATCTTGATCAGCATGCCCCGGTCGAAGCGGCTGACGCTCTTCGCCTGTTGGTTTGCCCGGAGGTCCGTGTAGATCTCCCGGGTGATCTCAATCCGACTGTGGCCCAGGATCTTCTGGGCCGTGAGCTCGTCCACGCCCAGCTCGAAGAACAAGGTGGCCGTGCCGTGTCGGAGATTGTGGGCCGTCAGGATCGGCTTTCCAGTGTCCGGGTCCGTCAACCCAACTGTTTCACAATAGCGAGCCCAGGCGCCGTCGTAGGCCCTGTCAGGCATAATACCGCCGCCCTTGCCGCCCCGATTGCTGGGAGGAGCCGGGAACAGCAGGGTGGTGTTTGTGCCCCTCCTGGCGGCTTCCAGGGCCTCGTGGAGGATCCCGATGATCGGGACGTCCCTGGTGCCGGCCTGTGTCTTCGGGCTCTTATAGCCGGGCTTGCCTCCGTTGGTGTAGTCCAGGCTCTTTGTGATATGGATCACGTCGGTTTTCAGATCCACATCGGACCAGCTCAGGGCCAGGGCCTCGGACTTCCGGAGCCCGGTGCAGAGCAGCAGAAAGGGGAACAGGCCGAAGGGCGCGTCCAGGCTTTTCAGAATGGTCTGCATCTGATCTTCCGTAGGTGCGGTGCGCTTGCCGCGGTGGAGCCCTTTCGGCAGCTTCACGCTGGCGACCGGATTATATTTTGCTGCGCCGATAATCACGGCGTGATCATAGATCATTCGCCAGATGGAGCGGCGGGCATTGACCACAGAGGCGCTGAGGCCGCGAGCTTTGGCCCTGGCGAGATCTGCGGCCACGTCTGCGGCTTCGACCCGGTCAAAGGGCAGGTCCCCGTATTCGGCCAGGATCTGCTCCAGATGGGGCTTGTAGTTCTTCCAGGTCCGGTCCTCGATCTCCTCCCGGTGCTGCCGTTCCCAGCTGTCAGCCACGGCCTTGAAGGTGACCGCCGGCTTCGGCGCCCGGGCCTCGGCCTCCTTCTCCGCGAGCTTCCGGTGCAGATGCTCCGGATCTCGGTCATAGACGGAGTGGCGCTTGCCGTCTCGGTCCCGGTACCAGCCCTGATAGCGGCCATCAGAGCGGAGTGTGTAAAGATCCGCGTATTTGTTCTTCTTTGCCATTATTCCTCCTTGCATTCGGAGGAGAAATCTGCTATTATAAAAGGGCAGATTTCTCCTACATTCCTTTCAGTGGGTTTCTGCGTGACCGCTCCCGGCCGGTACCCGGGGGCGGTCGTTTTTTGTTTATCTTTTGATTTTCAGACGGTTTTCGCAGGATTACGCACGCGTGGGTTCAAAAACGTGGACGTCTTAGGGCGGATATAATTGAGATGATCATGCTGCCAAAATAGACAGCAAAGGCGATGAAGAACACGACTGTCACCCAATCGATCGGCTGGCCGAGCGCGACGACAAAGGCCCAGATCCAGATGCCGAGATACAGAAACTGCGACCATTCAAAAAAGCACAATGCAAAGCACACCAGGACAACGGCCCACCAGGGGAGGTCCAGAATGACCATAGGAAGAATGTTGATAAAGGTGATGATTAGAAAATAGACGACAAAGCCGAAGCCTCCGAGGGCTGATAAAAGCCATTCTTTTAGTTTGCCCATGATGATATCTCCTTTCATTGGAAGGCCGATGGGTCATCATCCCATGCGGTCAGCGCTTCTTTCGTTGTTTCCATTTGTCGTGCAAATCATCAAGCCATACCCATAATCTCAGGCCACCGCAGAAGAAAAATATGATTATAAGGAACCAGCCACCAAAACCAAGAGAAGCGGCAAAGGACTTTTTTCCTGAAACTTTTTTTCTGGTTTGAATGTCAGTTGTGCCTGGCATTGATATTTGTGACCTGGTAGTTGCAGATTCTGGTGATGATTGTGTAGTTGATCCGGAAGATTTTCGGGAGGATTCGGATTTGGAACTGTTTTTGCTGTTTTCGTCTGATCTCTCCGGAAGATAATTTTTTGTATCAAGTGTACCATTATACCTCGGTGGGCTGCACCTGCTGCACGGCGTGTATCCAGATTCCGCAGCTTCCCGCAGCGTAATCTCATATTTGCTTTTGAGATAGCTGCAGGATCCGCGATGGTACTTTGTCCCGGAAGCTGTTACATAGACGATTGTATTCCCGTTGTCTGTTTCCTCCGCACAGATTGGTGCTAAAGCAGAGCCAAACAGGAATACAGCGAGAAGAAAAGCTAAAACCCGTTTCATTGATGTCATCCTCAAATAACAAACTATCTGCTGATACGCAGCGCCGTTTTCCTATACTCTGCAATTAAGAGGGGCGGGACAGACAAAGCAACAGAATTCAAACATTTGTTCTATATGTCCCATAAATAGGACCGCGTTTGACGTATGATCTGATTACAAAGCAAAAGGGAGGGAACAGACATGGAGCAAGAAACGAAGGAAATCATGGAGATTTTGCGTCGGAGGCCGGATCTTGTGCAGCCTGTTCTAACGCTCGCACTTGCGCAAGCAGCAGCCTCCGGGCTTCCTGTGGCAGTTGGTCCACAATCCGAGCAATCATAAGCGCTTCCTCTGACAGTCCTTTGGTAACGGAGGGCTGTTTTTCTTCTATCAAGTCTGACTTCTCGATTCCAAAATGCTGAGCCAAAAGCTCGATCTTGTCTATCCGCGGTACCTGCGATCCGCTGCAATACGCTGACACCGTTGACTTGCTGACGCCCAGGAATCTTACGATATCGATCTGATTTTCCCCGTTTTTTGCGAGGTAATAATTTAGATTCCGGGCAAATATTGTTTTGTCATACCCCAAGGATATCGCCCCCTTTGACTGCATTGTACTACATTAACCGAACAAAATCAACTGTTTTCGGAAAAAAAGTTCGGTTTCCCTATTGACAAATCTTTTTGCTTGTGGTAAGGTTAAACAGAACTCGAAAGGAGGTGCACCCAATGCAGATCAGTTTAAAGGCAGCCAGAATCAACGCTGGAAAGAGCGTCGGAGAGAGCGCCAGAATTGCCGGAGTTACGGAGAGAACGTTGAATAAGTGGGAAAAAGGCGAGACATACCCCAGAATCGACGACCTCTTTAAGCTCTGCGCTTTTTATGGCGTTCCCCTCGACGCTCTTTCTTTTTCCGAAAAAAGTTCTGTTTAACAGAACCAAACGGAAACGCAAGTTGGCGCACAGTGTGCGCCGCTACATGGCCGGCAGGTTGCCGGCGCTACGAAAACCGCTGAAAGGAACAAGGGCGGGGAAGACGGATTTCTCGGCTTCGCTCGAAATGATAAGAAAGGAGAATTGATATGGCAAGAGAAAAACCCGACTACCGGGCGACCATGGAGCAGTTGAACGACCTTTACCCTGGCCGGGAGCTGCTGACCTTGGACGAAGTAAAGGCTGTCACCGGGTACCGAACGGGGGACAGCGTTCGGAAGCATTTTCCCTCTGTCTGCGGAGGGAAGTACAACAAGACCACCGTGGCCAGGATCCTGGCGGGAGGTGCGGCATGATCCGGGATATGATTCTGGCGCTGCTGTTTGCCACTCCGCTGGGCATGGCCCTGGTGATTGGGATTCTGTGGCTGATCCGGTACGGCTGGCGGGCGTCTGTTGCCCGCGCTGTGCGCAGGTACGGGGAGGTGGCGATCAATGATCGCCGCTACGGCGAAGAGGATCCGGAAGATTTTGACCCGGAGGCGGTGTACCGTTGAAGTGGTTCTTCATGCGAGGGCCCCAGGGGACCATCGCCATCAAGGGCGACTTTGCCCAACAGGCGAAGCAGGAAGCCGCTGAGCGGTGGGGCTGCAGCACAGACGAGATCGAAGTCACCGGTGATTGCCCCTATTACGGAAGCGGGGAGATAATTCCAATTTCGGAGGAGGCAATATGGGTATGAAGATCCTGCCGACAGCATCAGACATCTGGGAGATCCGCAAGGGCGGAAAGATTTGGGTCCGCTCGCCGGCGGCCAACTGCGGCTACGACGAGAAGACCCTGGCCGGAATGCGGAAGCGCGGATACCGGCTGTACAAAAACGGGAAACCGGCATAAAAAGAGCCGCCTTCCGATGTGGAGAATCGGAGGCGACAGGTGGGCTGAAAACCTGATGGCGCACACTGTGCGCCGCTACAGCTCACCTCCAATATATCACAAAACAGGAGGTATTTCAAGTGAAAAGTATTACGATCGACAAGCTGTCCATCCGGAATTTCAAGAGCTGCGGCAGCTTGGAGCTGACCTTCGGCGGAAAGGACGCCGCGATTTACGGCGACAACGCCGCGGGCAAGACCACCGTCTACGACGCTTTGACCTGGCTGCTGTTCGGCAAGGACAGCCGCGGGAGCTCTGATCAGGAGACCATCAAGCCGCTGGACAAGGCGGGCAACGTCCGGGATCACGAAGCTGTTACCTGTGTAGAGGCGGTGCTTGGGGTCCGGGAAGATGGCGCACAATGTGCGCCGCTGCAGCTCAGAAAGGAAATGCAGGAGAGCTGGGTCACCCGGCGGGGCAGCGCGCAGCCGGTCTATGACGGCAACGATTTCCGATACTACGTGGACGACGTGCCCATGAAAAAGAATGAATTTTCCAAGCGAGTTGGCGAGTTGGTGGAGGAAGACACCTTCCGGTTGCTGACCTCCGTGACTGCGTTTGCCCAGGATATGCCCTGGAAGAAGCGCCGGGAAATTCTGTACGACATGAGCGGCGCCGCTTCGCTTAGCGACCGGGCCCTGCTGCAGACGGCTGCCAGGGAGAACGGAGAAGGTTTGGACCCTGACACCAAACAGAGGTTCGGCGAACTGGCAGAGTTGATGGGCAGCAAGAGCCTGGACGATCTGAAGAAGATTCTGGACCAAAAACGGAAAAATCTCATGGGGACCAGGGATCAGACTCCTGCCCGGATCGACGAACTGACGATCCAGGAGGCCCAGATGGCCATGCTGGACTTCGACAAGGCGGAGCTGCAAAAAGCTGCGGCAGAGGACGCAATCCGGAACGCCCGGGAAGAGCTGGCCAGGCTGCAGGGGCTGGCAGGACACCTGGTACCTACGGAGGCAGGGCCTACGGCGGCGGAGATTGGGCTGCGGGAGTTGGAGGCCGAAAAGGCGTCCTATGAAGCCTCCTGGTCTGTGCAGCGGAGCGCGATCCTGGATAAGCAGGCTGCCCTGACCTTCGAAAATGCCGCCTGGGTACGGGCCCAGCGGGATGAAGCCCTGACTGTAGAACGGGAAATCCTGGAACTGGACGCAAAGAACCGTACCTATCGGCAGGAACAAGCCGCGGCTTTGCCGGATCTGAACGCTCTGCAAGACGCTGCGGATGCGCTGGCAGACAGGATCCGCGGCTATCAGGATTCCTTCCGAGAGTTGGAGGCGGAGGCCTCCAAGTGGGATGAGTTGGTGGAGCAAAACCGCAAGGAATGGTTGGAGGCCGACCGTGTCGCGTTCAGCGGCGGGAATTGCCCGACCTGCGGCCAGCAGCTGCCACTGGAGCTGTTGGCAGAGGCCAAGGCCAAGTTTGAAACAGGAAAGGCCAGACGGCTGAAGGACATTGAAGGCCGGGCGGAAATCAACCGCGGCAACGGGGAACGCTGCCGCAAACAGGCAGAGGATGCCAGGGCAAAGGCAGAATTGGCGAAGCCGACCTTGGACAAAGCCCTGGACGATCTGGAAGCCGCGAAAAAGCAGCCCAGGGAGCTCCTGGACCTGGACGGTTATCAGGAGCGGCGCGAAGCCCTGATGGTCAAGCGGACGGTCCTGGAAGGGCAGGAACACATGCCGGACTACAAGGCGCGGCTGGAGCCCATCCTGGAGGAGCTGGCAGCGCACGACAGCAGGAAGGCTATGCCGGGGTATGAGGACCGCCGTGCTGCTTTGCAGACAAAACTGGACGCAGAACTGGCACAGGCAGCCCGCGAGGCCGACGAGAAGGCCCGTCAGAAAACGGAGATTCAGAATAAGATTCTGGAGGTCCAGCAGTACATCAAGGAACAGGAGACCATCTTCGGGGATGCTGTGCGCGTCCTGGGTCAAAGGATTGTACTGGACTACACCCGGAAGCGGATCCAGGAGCTTCGAGAGGCCCAAAAGGCGGCCAGCGCCGAATTGGAGCAGGTTGCCGCGGCCCTTTATGCAATGGAAGCCTTCATCCGCTGGAAGACCCGTTTTGTGGAAGGCTCCATCAACGATTTGTTCCGCATTGTCACCTTCCGGCTGTTCCGGGAGCAGGCCAACGGCGGCTTGGAGGAGCGCTGCGACGTGGTAGTGGACGGCGTGCCCTACAATGCTCTGAACAACGGAACCAGGATCAACGCCGGCTTGGACATCATTCGTCGATTGGCGGAGCATTATGGCGTCCGTGTGCCACTGTTCGTGGACAACGCCGAAGGGGTGACCAGACTGGAGGACGCCGGAACTCAGGTAATCCGGCTGGTGGTTTCTGCGGAGGACAAGATCCTCCGAATTGAAAATTGAAAATTGAGAATTGAAAATTCAGGAGGATAATGCAATGAGCTTAAAAATCAAGGACAGAGCAAAGCCGGCTGTGCCGCCGGTGGAGCCCGGCGTGTACATGGCTGCCTGCGTGGGCGTGATCGACCTGGGCGAGCAGTATTCCGAGAAGTACAAAAACTATTCCAATAAAATCATGCTGACCTTCGAGCTGCTGGGCGAGACTGTGGAGATCGACGGCGAGCAGAAGCCCCGTCAGATTTCCAAGATATTTGCCTTTGCCACCGGTCAGAGATCCGGTCTCCGGAAATTCCTGCAGAGTTGGGACGGGAAGCAGCTGTCAGACGAGCAGGCAGCAGAGGAAGATCTGAGCCAGCGCCTTGGCCGGACCTGCCAGCTCCAGGTGGTCTTAAACGAGACCAAGGACAAGGCCAACATCGACAACGTCATGGCGCTGCCGAAGGGCATCAAGCTGGACAAGCCGCAAAGTGAGCTGATCTTGTTTGACCTGGACGAGTTCGACCAGACCACCTTTGAGAAGCTGAGCGACTGGACCAGGGAAACGATCCAGAAGAGCTCACAGTGGGCCAAGAATCATGCCAGCACGGAGACCATCCAGGCGGACCCGGAGACCGGGGAGGTTCTGGAAGAGGCAACAGGGGACGGAGGTACAAGGGACGCGGTGGCGATCGCTGATCGCCGCTACAATGCCCGGAATGACGGGAAGGGAGGCGTGCCGTTTTGAAGTTTGAGGCTTTGGCTTCGAGCTCTCACGGCAATGCCTACATTGTTTCGGACGGGCAGGCCCGCATTCTGCTGGAGTGCGGGCTTGCCTTCCGGACGCTGCAAAAGACAGCGGGATTTGCGCTGTGCGAGTTCGATGGGGTATTGCTGACCCATGAACACAAGGACCATGCCCGGTGCGCTGGGGAGTTGATCCGCAGCGGACAGACCGTGTACATGAGCTGCGGGACGGCCCTGGCCCTGGGGCTGGCGGATGAGAAGCCGCTGGAGGCTGTAAATGGCGCACAATGTGCGCCGCTACAAAACACGGTGGCGGTGATCGGGCAGCCGGGAGTGGAGTTAGTGGAGCACCGGCAGCAATTCCGGATCGGCAGCTTTGACGTGGTTCCCTTTGCCACCTATCACGACGCCGCGGAGCCGCTTGGGTATCTGATCCGCAGCCGGGCGGACGGGGACGTGCTGGTTTTTGCCACCGACACGGTGAATCTTCGGTATCGGTTCCCCGGGCTCAGCCTGCTGGCCATCGAGGCCAACTACGACAGAAATATCCTGGAAAGATCCCAACGACTACCGGACAAAACCAAGGACAGGATCCGAAATACCCACATGGAAATCGACACCCTCTGCGACATTCTGAAGGGCATGGACCTGCGGCAGTGCAGGGAGATTGTGCTGCTCCATCTGAGCGACGCCATGAGCCATGAGGGGCACTTCATCAACAAGGTCAAGCGGGTCGTGCCTCCCTGGGTGACGGTGCGGGCAGCGGACAGATAGGAGGCGGCAGCTTTGGGATTTGAACGACAACAATTCACATTTTACCGATCATTTCTTCGCGCTGCTGAGCAGCTTCCCCCTAAAAAACAGAGAGATTTTCTGTTGGCTATCATCCAATATGCGCTGGACGAGATTGAGCCGGAAATCACGGATTCGACGGTTCGGATCGGATTTGAAGCGATCCGTCCGATACTTGACAAGGCCAGACGCAAGGCCCAGGCTGGGAAAACGGGCGGCGAGGTGAGCGGAGAAAGTCGAAGCAAACCGGAAGCAAACCGGAAGCAAATCAAAGCAAACCGAAGCAAACCGAAGCCAGAAACAGATACAGAAACAGATACAGGTACAGGTACAGGGGCATATATTATAGCTTCCCCCGAAAGAGAAAGCGACGAGACCTTTTCAGAGGTGTTCGACAAGCTGGCGTTCTACGGGGTGTTTATGTCGGACAAGGACAATCTGGACTGTGAGGAGCTGTGTGCGGAATACGGAAGCCGGGCAGTCATTCAGGCAATCCAGAGGGCAAAGGAGCAGAACGCGCCAAGGTGGAGTTACATCCGGGCAATCATCACAAGCGGCGGAGTATCTTCGGCCGGCGCCAAGCGCCCCGGGTATCAGCGGCACGAGGATGGGGTCAGCCCGGCCATGGCGGACTGGATCCGGCGCTCGTACGAGGACAACCCCGAATACGCAGACCAGCAGGAGGATCAGAACGACAGGGAAGGAGGCACCGACGATGCCAAAGAAGACTAACCCCAGGCGGGTGATCTGCACCGGGGAGGACGTCAAGCGGGCGGAAAGCCGAGGCATCGAAACGGGCCTCCGGCAGGCGCTGAAAATAGCTCTCTACATTCTGCTGGACAAGCACGACGCTCCGCGAGAGGACGTGCAGGAGCTGGCCAGGGAATTCTCCTGGCTGGCAGAACGGATCAACGAGGGCCGGATTTCCTGGTCCTTCGTGGATCAGGTGCTCAAAGAGAACGACGTGGAGGTGCAGCTGCGGTGACATACGATGAGTTTCTGCAGACCAAGGTCATTGTAGCGCCGGAGAGCGGCTTTGACGTATATCCCGGAGAGGTTCATCCTTCCCTGAAGCCGCACCAGAGGGACGCCGTCAGGTGGGCCTGCAAGGGCGGACGGCGGGCGCTGTTTGAATCCTTCGGCCTGGGCAAGACGGCGCAGGAGTTGGAATGGTGCAGACTGGTGGTAAAACACGCAGGCGGCAGGGCGCTGATCGTGCTGCCGCTGGGCGTCCGCCAGGAGTTTGTACGGGATGCGGTGCAGCTGCTGGGCATGGAGGCCCCACAATACGTGCGGACCATGGAGGAGGCCGCGGCGGCCACCAGTCCCATCCTTCTGACCAACTATGAGCGGGTGCGGGACGGGGACATGGATCCTGCTGCCTTCACCGCCTGCGCTCTGGACGAGGCTTCCGTGCTGCGGAGCTTCGGCAGCAAGACTTATCAGACCTTCCTGGACAAGTTCCGGGGCGTCCGGTTCAAGCTGGTGGCCACGGCCACGCCCAGCCCGAACAAGTACAAGGAACTGATACACTACGCCGGCTTCCTGGAGGTCATGGACACCGGCCAGGCGCTGACCCGGTTCTTCAAGCGAGACAGCACGAAGGCAAACAACCTGACCCTCTACCCGCACAAGGAAGAAGAATTCTGGTTATGGGTCAGCAGTTGGGCGCTGATGCTGACCTCCCCCGCAGACCTGGGTTATGACGCCACCGGCTATGATTTGCCGCCCATGGAGATCCGGACCCATATCCTGCCGCCGACCATGGGAACCGCCCAGGAAAAGGACGGACAGGTCCGCATGGAAATCAACCAGGCTGCCAGCTTGAAGGACGCGGCCCACGAGAAGAACGCTTCTATTGTCGCCCGGGTGGCAAAGGCAAAGGCAATTGTGGACGGCGACCCCGAGGCCCATTTCATCCTGTGGCACGACCTGGAGGAGGAGCGGCGGGAAATCCTGCGGCAGATCCCCGGAACCGTGGACATCTACGGCTCCATGGACTACGACGAGCGGGAACGCAGAGTCATTGACTTTTCTGAGGGCCGCAGCCGGCTCTTTGCCACCAAGAAGAGCCTGTCCGGCCAGGGCTGCAACTTCCAGCGGCATTGTCACAGGGCCATTTTCGTGGGGATCGATTACGAGTTCAACGACTTCATTCAGGCCATTCACCGGATCTACCGTTTCCTCCAGGGCGAGAAGGTGATTATTGACATCATCTACACCGAAGCCGAGGACGGTATTTACCGAGCCCTAATGAAGAAGTGGCAGCAACACAACACGATGCAGGCCAACCTGCAGGCAATTGTGAAAAAATACGGCCTATCGGAGCGGCTTGCCGCCATCCGCATGGCCAGAAGCATAGGAGTTGATCGTGTGGAATTCAAGGGCAAGGCCTGGACGGCCGTAAACAACGACTGCATTCAAGAGACTGCAAACATGCAGGGAAACAGCGTGGATCTGATCGTCACCTCCATCCCGTTTTCCAATCACTATGAGTATACGCCAAGCTATAATGACTTCGGCCACAACGAGAATACAGACCGGTTCTTTGAGCAGATGGACTTCCTTTCTCCGCAGCTCCTCCGGATCCTGAAGCCCGGGCGGGTCTTTGCCTGCCACGTGAAGGACCGGGTGCTCTTCGGCAACGCCACCGGCATGGGGATGCCAACCATGGAGCCCTTCCACGCCCAGTGCATCCAGCACTACATGAAGCACGGCTTTGCCTATTTCGGGATGATCACCGTGGTGACGGACGTGGTGCGGGAAAACAATCAAACCTATCGCCTGGGCTGGACGGAGCAGTGCAAGGACGGTACCAAGATGGGCGTGGGCTGCCCGGAGTATATTCTGCTGTTCCGAAAGCTGCCCACAGACCGTTCCAAGGCCTATGCCGATGAGCCGGTCACCAAGTCCAAGGAGGACTACACCCGGGCCCAGTGGCAGATCGACGCCCACGGATATTGGCGATCTTCCGGTAACCGGCTGATCTCTAAGGAAGAGCTGGAGCGAGCGGACGTCTCAAAGCTCCAGGCCCTCTACCGGAGATTCAGCCGGGAGACGGTCTATGACTATGAGGCCCACGTGGAACTGGCAAAGAAGCTGGACGAAGACGGCCATCTGCCTGCCACCTTCATGGTGGTGGCGCCCGGATCCTGGACGGATCAGGTGTGGGACGACATCAACCGTATGCGGACCCTGAACACCACCCAGAGCCAGCAGAACCGGGTCATGCACGTCTGCCCACTGCAGTTGGACATCGTGGATCGGCTGATCAACCGGTATTCCAACCCCGGGGACCTGGTGCTGGATCCGTTCGGAGGCTTGGGCACCGTGGCCCTGGAGGCCATTAAGGCCGGACGCCGCGGCTATACCATCGAGCTCAACAACGACTATTTCCGGGACGCTGTGGGCTATCTCCGGGACTATGAGGACACCAGCTGCCAGACTATGAGTCTGTTTGACCTGATGGAGGGCGCGGGATGAAGAGGACAAGAAATCCGGCGCAGATCTCCATGACTGAGGAGATCATCGTGGATCTGTTCGCCGGCGGCGGCGGAGCCTCTACCGGAATTGAGATCGCCACGGGCCGGGTAGTGGCCGCGGCCATCAACCACGACGAGGCGGCTGTGCTCCTGCACAAGACCAACCACCCCTTCACGGAACACTACCGCAGCAACGTCTGGGAGGTCGATCCGCTGGAGGTCTGCAACGGCAGGCCGGTGGGTCTGCTCTGGGCGTCGCCGGACTGCAAGCACTTTTCCAAAGCAAAAGGCGGCGCTCTCCGGGATCGGCACATTCGGGCGCTGGCATGGGTGGTCCTCCGCTGGGCTGCGGAAGTACGGCCCCGGGTGATCATGCTGGAAAACGTGGAAGAGTTCACGACCTGGGGCCCGGTCCGAAAAGGGAAGCCGGTTAAGAAAAAGGCCGGTATCACCTTCCGAAAATGGAAATGGCAGCTCCAGGGCCTGGGGTATCAGGTGGAGCACCGGGAACTGGTGGCGGCGGACTACGGAGCCCCGACAAGCCGCAAACGCTTTGTGCTCTGTGCCCGCTGCGACGGGCGGCCCATCATCTGGCCGGAGCGGACCCACGCGCCGGCAGGGAGCCCGGAGGTGCTTTCAGGGAAGTGTAAGCCCTGGAGGTCTGCCGCTGAGATCCTGGACTTCTCACGGCCCTGTCCATCCATCTTCGACACGAAGGCAGAGATCAAGGCCAAATACGGGCTCAAAGCCCAGCGGCCCCTGGCGGACAACACTCTGCGGCGGATCATCTGCGGTACAGACAAGTTCACCATCAAATCGGCCAGTCCCTTCATCGTCCCCGTGGGCTATGGGGAACGAAAAGGGCAAGCCCCGCGGGTCCATGATCTGAACGCTCCGCTGCCTACGACGGTAGGCGCCGGAAAGCACGCCCTGGCGGAGCCGGTTAAATTCGACAATGCTCCGAGAAGCGTTGAAGCGCTGCTCAACACCATCACTTCGGTCGGATCGCACGAGCTGGCAGAAGCGATTATGACGCCGGTGGTGGTTGCCAACACGGGCGGGAGCGTCGGGAGCCCCGCGGATCAGCCCGTCGGGACGATCCGAAGCGCGGGAGGTCTTCTGCTGAACACGGCCTATCTGATGCAGTACCACGACGAGAAGGGCGGGAAGGCCCGGGTGAACGGCGTGGAAGATCCACTGGCGACGGTGGACGCGGCAAACCGGCACGGGCTCTGCTCCGTTCAACTCACCGAGTTCTACGGAAACGGAAGGCCGCTGGAGGTCGAAAGTCCCCTGCGGACCGTGACGGCCAAAGACCGGGAGGCGCTGACCGTCTGCCACCTGGACAAGTATTACGGAGGCGGATATTCCGGCGTCGGGAACTCCCTGCGGGATCCGCTGACCACCGTGACCGCAGAGCCGCGGCACAGCATGGCGGCGGTCCATGTGGCGGTCTTCAAGGGGAAGGACAAGGGACAGGACGCCAGGATCCCACTGCGGACCATCACGGCGAACAATGAGTTCGCAGACGTCCGGGTGAGCATTATCCGGTACGAACCCGGAGAAGACCTGGGCCGCTGGCCGGAGATCCGGGCCCTGCTGAACCGCTTTTGCGGCTACGAGCTGGCGGACGACGAGCTGATCCTGCTGAACATTGCCGGAGTCTGGTATTACATTTCAGACATCGGCCTGCGGATGCTGACGCCCCGGGAGCTATATGCCGCCATGGGGTTCCCGCCGGACTACATCATTGATCGGGACTGGCTGGGAAACGAATACCCGAAGGACCAGCAAATCGCCAAGTGCGGGAACGCCGTCTGTCCTCCGCTGGCCGAGGCCATGGTCCGTGCCAACCTGCCGGAGTGGTGCGGCGGGAAAATAGAAACTATGGAACAATTCAGAAAGGTGGTGGCGGTATGAGTATCATTATCAGGGGCATGGAGATGCCGAAAACGTGCGTACAATGCGACCTAAAACGGTATGATCAAGAAAGAATTTGGACTGACAATGGAACCGAATTACTTGGAGCATGCGGAAGGGCATGGGAGGCTGATTGATGCGGATGCCTTTAAGTCCATGTGTCTTTCTGCCACAAAGGAAGCAAGGCCAGATTTCATCCGGCACGAGGATTGGCTCAAATCGTGCGCTGTTACCATGTCTTTTTGCTCAGACATTGACGAGCAGCCCACCATCGTTCCAGCGGAAGGAGGGAACGCTGATGGCTGAGTGGATTTCCGTCAAAGAGAGGTTGCCTAAACGACCTGAATATTATCCGCATTGCGAAATTCGCAAATGTTACTTCTTGGTTGCGTTGGAAAGCGGCGCTGTAATGTCGAAATTTTACGATTTCGACAAAAACAGATGGGAGACTCCTACTTGTTCCCCTGTCACCCACTGGAGGCCGCTCCCGGAACCACCAAAGGAAGGAGGCACAAGCGAATGAAAGGCTTTATTGACGAACGGGGAAGAGACAGACCAGCTTGTGACAATTGCAAATACCGAAACAGACCAACCGTGTTTGTTATGTGTTATAACTGCATTTCGCAAATAGACCTTGCATTGCATAAACGAAACTATGAAACAGAATTTGTGAATTTTGTTGAAGGAGACCCAGCGGAAGGAGGGATGGAAGATGGCAACTAAGGAAGAACTATTTGCGGCGGTAAGGCTGATAAAAGCCTACTGTGAACACAAATATTTTTGCCCTGATTGCACGTTGTGTGATTGGTGCTTGTGTCTGTTTGATGCTGGCGGCAAAAAACAACCATGTTATTGGCCCGACCCGGAGGAAGGAGATGACAAATAATGGCTGATATTCTGATTCGCGGAATTGAATTTCCGCAATGTTGCGGGGACTGCCCATTCCAAGCATCACGTTGGACGGGAAACTTTTGCTCCGCTGGACAATTTATGTTTGGCATAGATTTTGACTATCGGGACAAGCACCCAAAATGTCCCCTCGACCCCCTCCCGGAAGGGCATGGGCGCATCGTGGATGCCGCAGAGATTCTTGAAAAAGCGAACAATTCCCCGTGGTTTGACGGTGATGTTTCGGAGCTTGGGCTTTTACTGGGAAGTGAAGTCACGACTATTGTGCCAGCGGAAGGTGGTGAAGAAGCATGATTGAAGCAATTCCGGAGGAAAGCGCGAAGAAGATCAACCAGGCGATTGAAACGATCAGGGATGTTCTGGTCAATCAAGTGGCGAAATTCTCAGAGCAGGAGCAGCTGCTGTTCTTTGCGGCAATCGAAAACATGGACAAATGGTGGTGAGAGGGGGGCCAGAATGGCAAACACAGCCTGGAGGTCGGTGCGGGCGCGGTGTCCTTACTACATACGCTCCAACGATTGGTGCATCACTTGCCAGGGGATTCACGACGGCGAGGAGATCCGCCGGAAGCTGCCCGGGCCAGCGGCCTGTGACGAACAATTCCGCCGATACTGCGCCATGCACTACACCGCCTGCCCGATCTATCAGATGATCGACAGCGCAGATTCAGAATAAACAACCCCCTGCCGGATCCCATCGGCAGGGGCATTTTTTGTCCGCAACTTTGACGATGAGGCGGGACGCAGCAGGTATCATGGTAGCAGAATAAGGCTGGCGATACCCATGAAGGGCAC